>NZ_JBMOJE010000040.1:0-38747 GCF_049316945.1 Propionivibrio sp.
ACTTTTCTGTTCGCCCGGTGAAGCTGGCGAATGGCCGTCTGGCGTTTCCGAATGTGCAGGTGCAGTCATGAGCGCCGCGCACAGAAGGCTGAAGCCGCACTTGTGAAAGTGGAGGCCGCATCGTGAGTGCAACTAAACCAGCCAGTCGAAGCTGCACAAGCAACCCGCCGCGCCCGTTTCGCTTCAGCGTTCAACTGCCGGAACTAATGGCCGATACCGCGCACCTTGAGCCAGAGGAACTTGGGTGTTATCTGCGTATTTTGTTTTCATACTGGCGCGTAGGACCGCCGAAAAACGATGATCGTACTCTTTCCCGAATTGTCGGTTTACCGTTAAAAGAATGGGCTGTTATTCGTCCAGAATTGGAGCCGTTTTTCGACATTGGCCGCGAGTGGATTCACTGGCGTCAAGATGAAGAATTATCTGCTGCATACGAGGCTATTACAGCAAATCGCAAGCGAACGGCAGCCGCTACAGCGGCACGGAAGCAACGTAACGATCAACGTGACGTTGTACGTAACGATCAACGTAACGATCAACGTGACGACGGTCTTGACGTTGCACGTAGCGAGGACCCAACAGGAAGTAAACAAGAGGCCAAGTCAAAAACAAAGTCCCCAGCCATGAAGCAAGATTTTGACCGTTACGCGGACTTCGATTCCGATGTGGCTATGGCTGAAGAATCTTTCGCGGCAGGAGTCGACCATGCTTAACCTTCATCCGATTGAGACCTTTGTACTCCGGGATTATCAGACTGAAGCCGAGAAATCTACCCGATCTTCGATGGCTAGGGGGGCGAGGCGGACTGTCCTTTACCTGCCGACAGGTGGCGGGAAAACTCTGACGGCGACGAGCATCATTCGCCAGGCGGTGGCGAAGGGGCGCAAGGTTGTATTCATCGCCAACAGGAAACAGTTGGTCAGCCAGACAAGCGCGGTCCTTACCAAGTACGGAATTCGTCATGGGATTCTTCAGGCGGACAACACCCGCGACACCCATGAAGACGTTTTAGTCGCCAGTATTGATACCGTGCATATTCGGGGGCTGCCGGACGACGTTGGCCTGTTGATTATCGACGAGTGCCATTCTGTAGCCGGGAGCGAAAAGTACAAAAAACTGCTGTTCAAGTACAACCTGGTGGCGACTGTCGGCTTGACCGCTACGCCATTTTCATCCGGCCTAGGAAAGCACTACAACGAACTTGACGGCGCACTGTTTCAGGACTTGGTCGTCGGCGCAACAATCAAAGACCTGATCGCAGACGGCTACCTGGTTGACTGCGACATTTACGCTCCGAGCGAACCGGACCTGAAGGGCGTCAAAATCAGTTGTGGCGATTACAACGAGGCCCAGTTGGGCGTGGCCGTCGATAAACCCGAGCTGATTGGCGACATCGTAACGCACTGGTTCAAATTGGCGAGCGGAAAGCAGACGGTAGTTTTTGCAACAAATATCCCACACTCGAAGCACATCGTCGAAAGTTTCCTCGCGGTAGGGGTAAGCGCCGAGCACATCGATTACCACGATGACGACGAGACCCGCGCCGCCAAGATGGACCGCTTTGCACGAGGCGAAACCACGATTTTGAGCAACTGTAGCTTATTGTCCGAAGGTTGGGATTGCCCGACATGCGAGGTAATGATTTTGGCTCGCCCTACGCGCTCCCTGATTCGGTTTATTCAAATGGTCGGACGGGTGCTTCGACCAGCTCCCGGAAAAGTCCGCGCCCTGCTGTTGGATCATTCCGGGAGCACCGCCAGACTCGGGCATCCATGCGATGATCTTCCTCTGGTCCTCGACGACGGCAAACCGAAAAAGTCAGCCAGCAAAAAAGCCGAGATTAAGGAGCAACTGCCGAAAGCATGCACGGCTTGTTATTTCATGAAGCCAGCCGGAATACACGTTTGCCCGGCTTGTGGATTTGAACCCGAAAAGCGTAGCGAGGTAATAGTCGGAGCCGGTGATTTGGTCAAAATGGACCGTACAAAGCCATTAACCAAAGACGCCAAGCAGCACGTCTTTTCACAACTGCTGTTCATTGAGCGCCAGCGCAACTACAAATCCGGGTGGTCGGCAAATCAGTATCGAAGCATCTTCGACGTGTGGCCTCGTGGGTTGCATGAGGTAACGGCGACTCCGACACAGGCGGTCTTGAACAAGATCAAGTCGAATCAGATTGCCTACGCTCATCGCATGAAGGGGAGCGACCATGCACGCGGCTGAGCTTGCTGTCGGTCGTTGGCCGGGGATTTTGGGGCACTTCGGCATTGACCGAAATATCCTAACCGGCAAGCACACCCCTTGCCCAGCATGCAACGGTAAAGACCGTTTCAGGTTCGACGACAAGGACGGCAGGGGCACTTTCTACTGTTCCCACTGCGGTGCTGGCGACGGGTTCAAGCTGTTGCACCTGGTCAAAGGTTGGTCATTCAAACAAGCTGCATCCGAGGTCGAAGGCATCGTAGGCACAGTGAAGGCCGGAGTAGCCAGGCCAGTACAGAGTGACGCCGCCAAGATCGAAGCCTGCCGTCGAATATGGAACGAGACCAAGTGCGTTATCTCCGGTGATCCAGTACATCAATACCTTTTTCGCCGAACCGGAATCAATGCGATACCTGACTGCATTCGGTTTCACCTCGCACTTCCGTATCGGCGCGACGACGGCAGCGTTACCCGCCACCCGGCGATGGTCTCCAAGGTTCAGGATGCGGTCGGCAACGGCGTAGCAATCCATCGAACGTATTTGACGAACGACGGAGACAAAGCAGATGTTCCGGTCGTCAAGAAAGTCTCCGGCACCCTTCCGCCGTCAAGCTCTGTACGGTTGTTCAGCGCACCAAGCATCGTTGGCATTGCCGAGGGAATCGAAACCGCCCTGAGCGCGTCTGTGCTGTTCGGCGTTCCCGTCTGGTCATGCATATCCGCTGGCGGAATGGAGAAATGGTCGCCGCCTGACGGCATCCGTCGCGTGATCGCTTTCGGAGATAACGACTTGTCCGGCACAGGCCAAGCAGCAGCATGGAGCCTTGCCAAGCGCCTGATTCAGTCGGGGATAAAAGTAGAAGTGAAGATTCCCGATTCAGTTGGCGACTGGAACGACTTTGCACAAAAAACAAAGGACACAAAATGAGCAATGCACAAAGTACCAAGCTGGAAGTTTTGATCGACGTGGCCGGACGCTTGGAGCGTGGCGAGCCGGTAAGCGACCTTGAAGCAGAACAGGCATTCGCGGACGCCCCAGCAGATACCATTGACGCGATAGAGGCCGCAATTTCCGCCGCTGGAATTCCCGGACTGCTGCACCTGCCGCCAGCATTGAACCGTGGATGCCCGGAATTCCTCGCAGCAATGGAAGCTCTCCGTGATCTTACTGAGTCTGGCGGAAGCGCCGATGAGTGCGCCCGCCAGTGGTCGATCATCGTTGCCTATGCTCCGCCGTGGTTCATGGCAGCGATGGGCGATAAGGCGCGTGAGTTTGGCCTGATGCCGGAGGCGGTCGGATACCTTGCTGACGGCACCGCTATGTTCAGGCTGGAAGATGTAGCTGAAAAGATGGGGATGGAACCTGATGAGGCCCAAGCGTTAATTCAGGAATTCATAGAGGATCGGGAAGCGATGGGGCTGTCAATGGACGGCTTCCATAGCGATGCTGCGCTGATTCATCGTGTGCAATAGGGCGATGCTGGCCGGTCATGAAAAAGCAGAGGCAGAAGAAGAAATGCCTTCTGTTGATCCCGGCAAGGATGGTGGCAAAACCGGCTGAGAACTGAAACTTACCGCGAAACTTACCGGCAAACTTACCGCAGTAAAAAGTTGCCGAGAAAGTTAGCGCATTAACTTACAGATGAATTACCTGCCTGATACCAGTCGGTATTTTCCAGCGATAGCAAGGGCTTCAGCGAAAGTTAGCGCGAAAGTTAATGAGAAAGTTGCCGCGAAAGTTGCCGCAGCAACCTAAAAAAGCGTGACAGTCACAAAACCAAGCCGCCTTGATTGGCGGTTTTTCTTGTCTGGCGACCGCGGGGGTTATCACATCCGCAAAATATCGGGCATGTTCCTTGCGCGTCTCCTCAAATCTAAGGACACGTCCAGATGTGCGAGAAACCGCGTTTATCTACCGCCTGGGTGAAACATCCCTGACGGTTCCGGTACCGCATTTATCAAGCCAGGGAGAGGTGTCCACGCACCTAAAGGTAGTCCAGCAGCTTTAGATGATGCGTCAGGGGCTGCTGACATGGTTGCTGTGAAAGGTATCGACGGGGATATTGTTTCGTTGGTTAAAAAACCCGGCAGCAACGCTTGGATGCTGACCGTTTATCACCCTGAATTTGATAGGAATAGAGGGGGTGCGCTGGATGCGGCATATGAAGCATTTCAGCCTACGCACTTCGTCCCTACACGATGCCAAGACGAAATGGGTGCCCCTCAAGTGGCCTCCGATGCTTTTGATTCATCGCTGAATCACGCTATACGCCGAGACTCTTGCAAGAGAGGCTGCTCGGCGGGTGCGGATGACAAACCAACTTTAGATGCAACCAATATCAATGTCAATTCGGCTACAGGAGCAAGGAGCGAACCGGCCATATTGCCGCTCTGTTGAATATCGCAAGCTTGGAAAGAGCATGGTTTCTTCAGTCGCTACCCGGCATGGTTTCCAAGCTTGGAAATGGACGGAGTTTTCCGAGTCGCTACCGCCCATGCACCGCAAGGTTTGGCAAGGTTTCCCAAGCTTGGAAAAGGCATGGTTTCTTGAGTCCATAAAGGCGGAGAAATGGCCGGAGTTTTCGGAGCCGGTCAGGCCGGTAATCTGGCGCCTCAGTTTTGAGTGGCCAAAAAGAAAAGCAGCGATGGGTGGAAGTAACGGGGCGCTGGATTCAGCCGGTGCCGCTGACCTTAGCTTGTCCGCCCTGCTCCCAGATGAGCCGTCATCCGGGCATCGCTGCAATGCAAATATAACCCAGTCGCCTGAATGAAGAAACAAAAACGGCACCTGATTTCTCAAGCGCCGCTAATGTGGGAGTGATCCTGTCCCAGATTCCGAATCCGGGGTTCTCTCCCAATCTTCGACAATCACTTCTATCCAAGTGTGAAACGCCCGGAATCGAAGAATCGAAGGAACCGAACGTCCCCGAATCACAAATCCGGGCTACTCAGTTAATTCAACTATAAGCCAATATGGTGCGGGAATCAACGCCGAGACCGCCAAAAGGGGCAGTTCGTGTGAGATAAGGCGGCTGGCGGGCTAGGTTGGCGACCCTAGTTAGCTCATCAAGCCTTTCGGCAAGGCTAAGTCAGCCTGATAACCCGCGCCAGTCGTCAGTGACTCACTGGTCAGGGCGGGAATTTCACCCGGCCAGCTTTGGGTCTAAAGCCCAACGTACCTTTGATTGCATACTACCGGCCAGTGAGCCACTGACAGATAGACTCGACCAAGTGGCGAACGAAGTCAATAGATAGGGTGGCGACCTGACAGTTCCCGCCGCGTCACCAATTTTCGGGAAACTCAAGTCCGGGGAGCTTGAATCGGTGAATACGCTTGACGCTCCAAGTCCGTGAGACCCTCCCCAAGCCGAAGAGGGATAGCACTTCAGTGATGCTATGAGAAGTCAGTTCACGCCTGACCCGGACTTGGAATCTACAACGCACAGTTTGAAACGTGAGCAAGGCATGGTGTTTTTCACCGACCCTCTACCTTGTGCCATACTCGTACCTCCAAGGGCGTGCGACCCTCCCGAAAACGACGAGTGGCAGCAACCTATCAGGTTGGTGGTGGAGTCAGTGAGCGACTGACCCGCCTTTGGAACCTACATCGCAATTCTGCGTTCAGCAGCCTGCCAATTCTGCAAAACCCAAAAGTGGGGAGGCCTGCGCCGATTCCCGCACATCTTTTAGTGACTGTCACAGAATTAGCTGGCAATCCAGAATTGGAGCAACAGACCGAAACCGGGATTGGTGGTAACGCTCGCTTGAATATCGTACGAACGATAAAGACTGGCAGAAAAGTAAGCCGGTGCTATTCCGTGACAGTCACAGAATGCCGGACTACCGGCACCCACCCGGATGGAAGAAATCATGGTGAGCAAGAAAGGCGTTTGATATGATGCGCGTTGATTCGCATTTCCGTTATTTTCCTACAAGGTGCCTACATGAAGTCCAGAAAGCAAAAAGCCCACTCCGAAGAATGGGCCTAAGTGCTTGAATTTCTTGGCTCCTCGACCTGGGCTCGAACCAGGGACCTACGGATTAACAGTCCGGCGCTCTACCAACTGAGCTATCGAGGAACAACGAAGGGCGCATTTTAGACATTCACATACTTTTCGTCAACAAATTGCGAGTCAAATGGATCCCAATCTCATCTATGCTAAAACCGCCTCCGGTGAGGGGGCGATGTATCAGCGAACACGGGTCATGCAGAGAAATGTGCGCATGATACTGATTCTTGTCGACGGCCAATCGACAGTCGCTGATTTGTCTCTAAAAACAGGTAATCCACAGCTTACTGAAAATGCGTTGTTCGAATTGGAAAAATCTGGCTTTATAGAACCGCGGCTGGAACAGGATTCGCTCTGGGCAGAAAGCAAAAAGGTTGCCCACGAGATACGAACGGCGGCGATCAATAAAGTGATTCAGATAGCTTCGCCCGGAACCAAGGATGTTCCAGAACCACCCGCGTCTGAAATACCAATGTCCATTCACTCCGAGTTTAAAACCCCACCGCCTGGCGATGATTTGCAATCGCAATTCTCCGTTGCTCAAATGCAGTCTTTGGGAGTTTCGGGTGGACAGCTTCCTCCAGTTCTTGTGCAGGAAGGTCCGAAGAAATCCTCGGAGGAGCAGACGAAAACTTCCACTGAATCAAGGCCATCTTTCGTTGAACGCGTTAAAGCACTTCTGCAGAATGTAAGGCGGAGGAACGATGATGCTGATTCGATCGGACCGATACGTCGTGGCAAGGCCAGTTCCATGAGTTGGCCAATGATGGTGATCTTTGGCTTTTTTGGTGTTCTTGCGCTTGCATTTCTGACGCTTGGTTTCTTTCCCTACGACAGCTATTTGCCTACGGTAGAAGTTGCTTTGGCACAAGCTAGCGGGCGATCGGCCAAGGTTGGGTCAATGCGGGTTGAACTATATCCAAAACCCGGTTTGTTTCTCGGTAATGTGCGTATCGGTGCTGGTAAAGACGAAATGCGCATTGCAGAAATACGTCTTCAGCCAAAGATCAGCACTCTGTTTTCTTCAAGGAAAGTCTTTCGGGAGGCGGTGTTGATTGGTGTGCCGCTTCCTCCCGACCTGATTGCAGGCCTGCCGGGCGTTTTTGTGGCGATGGCTGATCCATCGGCCAGAGTGGGTGTTGAACACATTAGCCTTGAGAAAGCGGATGTCTTATTTGGCGGACTTGGTTTTTCTGGCATGGATGGCGAGGCCAAGCTGTCTGCGCAGGGTTTGTTCCAGTCCTTTTTGCTGCGCTCTCCAGATCGTAGCTTGAGCTTCGAGGCGAAACCGATCACACAAGGGTTCGAATTTGCTCTGGAAGGCTTTGGCTGGCGCCCGTATCAAGGTTCGCCCTTCCTTTTTGACTCGTTGAGTCTGAAAGGGGTTTTTCAGAATAGTGCTGTAACGATCAACAGTATGGACTTGCGCCTCTTTGACGGTCAGGTACGGGGGGGGGCTGTTCTGCGAGATGATGCAGAAGCAAGTATTTCCGGAGAGATTTTGTTTGAACGGATCAGCGCTGCCCGTTTTGGGGACGCTCTGGGTTTCGGACAGCAATTCGCGGGTCAAACTTCTGGAAAAATTCGCTTTTCGACAACATCTGATTCGTGGGCATCAATCTTTTCCGTGATTGAAGCGGACGGCGAGTTCGCCATGAGTCGAGGAAGCATTCGCGGTATTGACTTGACCGAGGCGGTTCGTCGCGTTTCCAAAGCGCCTGTTCAAGGGGGGGCGACGCTATTCGAGAATTTATCGGGAAAAATCAAGCTGACGCCGACGAATTACCAGTTTCCGGAATTGGTCTTGAACTCCGGATTGATGCAATCGACTGGGCATATCGAAGTTAGCAAGGATCTCAAAGTGAGCGGCAAGATGGAGTTGGAAATGCACGGAACCGTAAATCAGACACGGGTACCGATTTCAATCAGTGGGCCGCTTAAAACCCCGGTAGTGCAGGTGGGGAAAAACTGATAAACATGCTTGGTCAAATTGAAAACGCCGGCAGAAGCCGGCGTTTTCAATTCAACTGCTCAAGAACTCAAAGAACAGCGGCAATGGCGTCGGCCACGTAATCGATGTTTCTGGTATTCACTGCGGCCAGGCAGATACGACCGGTACTGACGGCATAAATCCCGAACTCGCTTTGCATGCGCGCAACCTGTTCTGCTGAAAGACCGGTGTAGGAGAACATGCCGCGCTGCTGGATGATGAAGGAAAAATCCTGGGCAGTGCCTCTGGCCTTCAGTTTTTCAACCAGGCTGCTGCGCATAGCACGGATACGGTTACGCATTACGGCCAGTTCGTCTTCCCACATCTGGCGCAATTCCGGGTTGGTGAGCACGGCGGCAACCACGGCACCGCCATGGGTTGGCGGGTTGGAGTAGTTGGTCCGGATGACACGCTTGATTTGCGACAGTACGCGTGCAGATTCATCCCTGGATGCGGTAACCACCGACAGGGCGCCTACGCGCTCACCGTAGAGCGAGAAGGATTTGGAGAAAGAGCTTGCGACAAAGAACTGCAGGCCGGACGTGGCGAACAGATTGAGCGTCAGCGCATCTTCAGCGATACCCTCGGCAAAACCCTGATAGGCCATATCGATGAACGGAACCAGGCCACGCGCACGGATAGCTTCAATGGTTTCACGCCACTGTGCTTCAGTCAGGTCGGCACCGGTCGGGTTGTGGCAACAGGCATGCAGCACAATGATTGAACCGGCGGGCAAGGCGTTCAGCTTGGCTTTCATGCCGTCGAAATTAACGCCACGGGTTGCCGCATCGTAGTAAGGGTAGGACTCGACCGGGAAACCGGCGGACTCGAACAGTGCCCGGTGGTTTTCCCAGCTCGGGTCGCTGATATAGACCGTGGTGTCTGGCAGCAGACGCTTGAGGTAGTCGGCACCGACCTTGAGTGCGCCGGTGCCGCCCAAGGCTTCGGCGGTGACTACGCGGCCTTCGGCGAGCAGGGTGGAGTCCTTGCCGAAGAGCAGGGCTTGTACGGCCTGGTTGTAGGCGCCAAGGCCTTCAATTGGCTGGTAACCACGCGGCGGCATGGCTTCGAGGCGTGCCTTTTCGGCCACTTTGACAGCGCCGAGCAACGGGATCTTGCCGTTATCGTCAAAATACACGCCGACACCAAGGTTGACCTTGGTTGTGCGCGTGTCGGCGTTGAAGGTTTCGTTCAGGCCAAGAATCGGGTCACGCGGAGCCATTTCTACAGCAGCGAAGATCGATGAGGTCATGGGGAGGTCACTTTATGCAAGGAAGAAAAATGGTTTAAAACTCTTTGCCCGGAGGCCAGGCTTTGCGCAAATTCATGGAAGCATGGCTGAGACCCGCATGGATAGGCGATCTACAAGTCATGTGCTTGAAGATCGGTGTATTCATTGGGTCTCTTGGAATCATGCTTGTAGAACGCCTATTTAAGCGGCTTACAGATGGTATCAAGTTCAATGGCTACGATACTTGAAATTGATTCCATGCATTACTGATTACGTACAGCTTGGCAGACCATTATTGCCCGCGAATGCGTCATTCGTCGCGCGAGCCGGCAGCGAGCGGTACAAAATCGACGTAGAATTCTATCATGCCGAATTTACATAAATCCCCCAAAGACACACCTTTTGTCACCTTTGCAGGCAGTCCTTTCCGCCTGCATCAACCATTTCTGCCCGCCGGCGATCAGCCGGAGGCGATTGCCAAACTGGTAGAGGGGCTTGAGGACGGCCTGTCGTTCCAGACCCTGCTCGGGGTGACCGGTTCGGGCAAAACCTACACCATGGCCAACGTCATTGCCCGCACCGGGCGTCCGGCGCTGGTGCTGGCGCCGAACAAGACTTTGGCGGCTCAACTCTATTCGGAATTTCGCGAGTTTTTCCCGGAAAACGCCGTCGAGTATTTCGTTTCCTACTACGATTACTACCAGCCCGAAGCCTACGTTCCGGCGCGCGACCTGTTCATCGAGAAAGATTCGTCGATCAACGAGCACATCGAGCAGATGCGGCTTTCGGCCACCAAGAGCCTGCTCGAACGCCGCGATTGCGTGATAGTCGCAACGGTTTCCTGCATCTACGGCATCGGCGACCGCGACGAGTATCACAAGATGATTCTGACCATGCGTGTCGGCGACCGCATGGATCAGCGCGAGGTGATCAAGCGCCTGATCGATATGCAGTACGAGCGCAATGAGATTGACTTCCATCGCGGCACATTCCGCGTACGTGGCGACGTCATTGATGTCTTTCCTGCCGAACATGCCGAACACGCGATCCGTGTTTCGCTTTTCGACGACGAGATCGAAGGTTTGCAACTGTTCGACCCGCTGACCGGGCATCTGCAGAGCAAGCTTGCACGTTTTACCGTTTTCCCTTCATCGCATTATGTGACGCCGCGTGCCACCGTGCTGCGCGCCATCGAAGCCATCAAGACCGAGCTGAGTACGCGCATCGAGTTCTTCAACAAGGAGAACCGGCTGGTCGAAGCGCAGCGTATCGAGCAGCGCACCCGCTTCGATCTGGAGATGCTCGACCAGTTGGGCTTCTGCAAGGGCATCGAAAATTACTCGCGCTATCTGTCCGGGCGCCTGCCGGGCGATCCGCCGCCGACGCTGATTGATTATCTGTCGCCGGATGCGCTGATGTTCATCGACGAATCGCACGTGGCGATTCCGCAAGTCGGTGCCATGTACAAGGGCGATCGTTCGCGCAAGGAGAACCTGGTCAATTACGGATTCCGACTGCCGTCCGCCCTGGATAATCGACCGCTCAAGTTCGAGGAATACGAGGCCTTGCTGCGCCAGACAATTTTTGTTTCGGCAACGCCTTCAGAATACGAAAGAACGCACCAGGGGCAGGTCGTCGAGCAGGTCGTTCGTCCGACTGGATTAATCGATCCGGCGATCATTGTTCGTCCGGCGAAAACGCAGGTTGACGATCTGCTGTCTGAAATCAGGTTACGGGTGGCGCAAGGGGATCGCATTCTGGTAACGACGCTGACCAAGCGGATGTCCGAGGAATTGACTGATTATCTGGGCGAGAACGGGGTTCGCGTGCGCTACCTGCATTCGGATATCGATACGGTCGAACGCGTTGAAATCATTCGCGATCTGCGCCTGGGCGAGTTCGATGTCCTGGTCGGGATCAACCTGCTACGTGAAGGACTCGACATTCCGGAAGTCTCGCTGGTGGCCATCCTTGATGCCGACAAGGAAGGCTTTTTACGTTCCGAGCGTTCGCTCATTCAAACCATCGGCCGTGCGGCTCGCCATCTCAATGGCACAGCCATTCTTTACGCGGATCGTGTAACCGACTCGATGCGGCGCGCCATCGACGAAACCGAACGTCGACGCGAGAAACAGATTCGTTATAACGAAGCGCACGGCATTACCCCGAAGGGAGTGACCAAGCGGATCAAGGACATCATCGACGGCGTCTATGACTCCGGGACCGCTCAACGTGAACTCAAGGCGGCCCAGCAGCAGGCCAGCTATGAGGTCATGAGCGAAAAACAGTTGACCCGTGAATTCAAGCGCCTGGAAAAAGAAATGACCGACTTCGCCAGGAACCTGGAGTTCGAAAAAGCGGCGGCATCGCGCGACAAACTGTTCCGTATCAAGGAACAACTCTTTGGTGCGGCAACGCACGATAGCGTTTCTTGAACTAACCGGACGCCAAATTGTCTCTTCGACGAGGTCTGGCGGTGTGTTCAACAAGCAGGTAATATCGATCCGACGATCAAGTGATTCGGGAGATTTTTTACTGACTTTGATCAACTGGTTTGTCCCACGGCCTCGAGTGAATCTAGTGGATGGTGAGCGAATGTTTAAAGTGTTGTTTGTCTGCATGGGCAATATCTGCCGCTCGCCAACCGCTGAAGGCGTTTTTCGTCACATGTTGCGTGAGATGAATCTTGAGGATAAGGTCGATGTTGATTCTGCAGGTACTCACGGATATCACGTTGGCGAGGCTCCGGATCAACGCACTCAACGGGCAGCGGCCAGGCGCGGCTATGATCTCTCCGGTATTCGCGCCCGCAAGATAGCGCCACAGGATCTCGACTATTTTGACCTGATCCTCGCCATGGATCGGAACAGCCTTGAAGCACTTCATCTCGTTTGCCCTCCCGAGCGAACTGATCGCTTGGGGCTGTTCATGGACTATTCTAAGAACTTTGACGATGATGAGGTGCCGGACCCCTATTACGGACTGGGCCAGGGCTTTGATCTGGTGCTTGATATGGTCGAAGACGCGACCAGGGGCCTGGTGGATATAGTCAAGGAACGCGCCGTTCTGGCTGCAGAAGTTGAAAAGAAAAAGCACAATCAGTCGTCGTAGATCAAAACCTGTATTAACCTAAAAACCGCAGTTGACAGCAACTAATCGACCGCAAAGCCAGGTTTGACGCGTGTTTAGCCCTCACCCCAACCCTCTCCCGCGGGGAGAGGGAGTTTACACCCTTCTCCCCGCGGGAGAAGGGCTGGGGATGAGGGCCTGCGACATTGGCATCTCATCCAACTGAGGTTTTAAGGATTAACAAAGTGAAAAACAAACGGGGCGCATTGCGCCCCGTTGCTATTTCCACTTCTCGGTCAGGCGGTTCAATCCTGCTTGTTTGTTTCTACCATCATCAAGGGTTCATCCGGAGTCGCGATTGCAGCCCGGCGCTTGCGTGGCAAACGTGGAGCGACTTCACTCGCCGGCACATCCGGTTGCCATGAATTGACTTTGTTGTCACTCGTTTCAACCATGACCAAGCCGCTTGACTCAAGAGCCTTTTCGATGTCGATCAAAGGTGCCGTGGCAACAGCCACTGGTGGCTCAATGGCCGTGGGTTCGGCTATTGTCGCTTCGACAGCTTCAACCGGATTCAACGCTTCAACGACAACGGGCGCAGAAACGACATCTGCCGTTGTGGTTTCAAGCGCAGCTTCAACCTGAATGGCTACTACAGGGTTTTCAACGACAGGTTCAGGTGTTACCACTGGAACGGGAGCTGTAATCTCGGCGGCGACCGGCAGGGTCAAAATAGTCTGATCTCCTGCCGCCTCAGGCGCGAGCGGCGCAGTAGCTTCGGCCTTGGCATCCGGTGCCGATACAGTCATCATTGCCGCGGCCGTATCGACGGCTGCAGCAACCGGGAATGCAATTTCGCTAGTCTGAACTTCAGCCGGGATTTCGCTGCGCTCGCCACGGTCACGACGACCACCACGACGTCCGCGGCGGCGGGCGCCACCGCTGCCATCTTCAGCAATGGTCTCCGGGCTTTCTGTATTTGCGGGGATGCTGGTCTTTGCCTCGGCAGCAGGAACGCTCGCCGCCTGTTCCTTGCGCTCCGGGCGTGGTTCGCCACGTTGGCGACGGGGTTCGCGAGCCTCCTTGGGTTCGCGCGGCTTCTGATTGTCTTCACGCGTGGAAGCCAGGGCTGGGCGTGGTTCGCGAGCTTCTTTTTGCTCACGATTGGGGCGTGGTTCACCTCCCTCGCGTTCATCGTCGCGTTTATTGTTGCGTCCGCCGCGACGCCCGTCGCGCTGTCCATCGCGTTGTGAATTGTTGCGGGGCTTTCTCTCCGGCTTTGGCACAGGTGCGGGTTCTGTTTCGCTGCCAAACCACGCAAGAATCCTGGCAAAAAAGCCCATTTCCTTTTTATCGCCAGCGTCTTTGGATTTCTCGGCAACAATCGGGGCCGGCTGAGATGGCGTGATGCCCTTGATCGCTGCTTCCTGACGCGGAGGTTTGGCTTCACTTGTGGCCGAGGCCAGCTTGGTGGCCTCTACTGAAGAGGTATCAACCATTTTGTACGAAGGCTGCTGCAGATCGTCCACATTCAACTCGTCATGACGCAAGCGAGTAATGGTGTGCTGCGGTGTTTCCATATGGATATTGGGGATCAGCGTGATGCTGACCTTGTGCCGTAATTCGATGGCCTGGATATCCGGACGTTTCTCGTTGAGCAGAAAGGTGGCGACATCAACGGGTACCTGTGTGTGCACGGTAGCGGTATTGTCTTTCATCGCCTCCTCTTCGAGGATGCGCAGAATGTGCAGTGCAGCCGATTCCGCACTGCGGATATGACCGGTTCCGGAACAGCGCGGGCAGGCGATATAACTGGTTTCAGCCAGCGCCGGACGCAAACGCTGACGTGAAAGCTCCATCAAGCCGAAGCGGCTGATCTTTCCGGTCTGCACACGGGCACGATCCAGGCGCAAGCCATCACGCAGACGGTTTTCAACCTCACGCTGGTTGCGCTGGCTCTCCATGTCGATGAAGTCGATGATGATCAAACCGCCAAGATCGCGCAGTCGCAACTGGCGTGCAACTTCCTCGGCGGCTTCGAGGTTTGTTTTGAACGCTGTTTCTTCAATGTCAGCCCCGCGCGTTGATCGGCCGGAATTGACGTCAACCGAA
Organism: Propionivibrio sp.; assembly: GCF_049316945.1. Taxonomy (GTDB): domain Bacteria; phylum Pseudomonadota; class Gammaproteobacteria; order Burkholderiales; family Rhodocyclaceae; genus Propionivibrio. The sequence continues at coordinate 14,615 of NZ_JBMOJE010000040.1, forward strand.
ACCAGTGCCTCGGTGTGGTCAATGACAATAGCGCCGCCTGAGGGCAGGGTGACCTGACGGGAATACGCCGATTCGATCTGGTGTTCGATCTGAAAGCGGGAAAAAAGCGGCACATCATCACGGTAGCGCTTGATGCGATTGACCGTCCCGGGCATGACATGCTCCATGAACTGCCGCGCCTGCTCATAAACATCATCGGTATCGATCAGAATTTCGCCGATGTCAGGCTGGAAGTAGTCACGAATGGCCCGAATGACCAGACTGCCTTCCTGATAAATGAGGAAGGCACCCTTTTGCTGGTTGGCCGCGCCGTCGATCGCTTTCCACAACTGCATCAGGTAGTTGAGATCCCACTGCAACTCTTCGGCATTGCGGCCGATGGCTGCCGTGCGGGCGATCAGGCTCATTCCCGGCGGTACCTGCAACTGATCCATGACATCACGCAGATCGGCGCGCTCATCACCTTCGACACGGCGGGAAACACCACCACCGCGCGGGTTGTTGGGCATCAGCACAAGATAACGGCCAGCCAGACTGACAAAAGTCGTCAGCGCAGCGCCTTTGTTTCCGCGCTCGTCCTTGTCGACCTGGACGATCAGTTCCTGGCCCTCGCGCAGGGCTTCCTTGATGGTCGCGCGACTGGCCTCGACACCGGGTTGGAAATAGGCGCGGGAGATCTCCTTGAAGGGAAGAAAACCATGCCTTTCGGAACCGTAGTCGATGAAAGCGGCTTCGAGGCTTGGCTCGATTCGGGTAATAACGGCCTTGTAAATATTGCTTTTTTTCTGTTCTTTGGCGGCCGATTCAATGTCGAGATCAACGAGTTTCTGACCATCAACAATGGCGACACGAAGTTCTTCGGCCTGTGTCGCGTTAAAAAGCATACGTTTCATATATTGGGCTCCCGCGCGCATTCACGGGGGGGAGCGCCTTGTGCAGGCAGCAACGGATTAGTTGTGGGTGGTACGCTTCATGGGCTTTCCAGGACGGCAACTAATGAGAAAATCTCGCTGATTCTTTTTTTCTGCAAACCTTGAAAAAACAAGGTCCGGGAAACTGCTTAGGGCGGTCCGACATGCTGGGCGCGCGCAAATCAAGTAGTATCGCTACTTTTGGTGAGCGTACTTAACCAGGTGATTTGCACTGTTTGATCTTGCACTGGTCTGTGCAAGCGAGGCGGCTGATGCCTGCCGGAAAGTGAGTCGCAACTACAAAAAGAATCGGCGCCGCTCGACGGTCTCACGGGTCAGCGCCTCTTTCAATCCGAGACGCAAATCAAGATCATTGTATTCAATATGGCCGAAGTAAGCAAAAATTCCGTCACACAGGCCATTATTTCCGAGGACGAGCAAGGGCAGCGCCTTGATAACTTCCTCCTGAAAATCTGCAAAGGTGTGCCGAAGAGTCACGTCTACCGCATCGTTCGCAGCGGTGAAATCCGGGTTAATAGCAAGCGTGCAGATGCCTGCTATCGCCTGCAGATCGGCGATGTCCTGCGCATACCGCCGATTCGCATCGCTCAACGACAGGAAGAAATCGTCGCTGGCGCGGAGATCAAGGCCGAACTGCCGATCATGTATGAAGACGAAGCCATGCTGGTCGTGGACAAGCCTTCGGGGATTGCCGTGCATGGCGGCAGTGGCGTCAGTTTCGGGGTAATCGAGGCGCTACGGCGACAGCGACCGCAAGCCCGCTTTCTTGAGCTGGCGCACCGGCTTGACCGAGAAACCTCGGGTATTCTGCTGGTCGGCAAGAAACGCACGGCATTGATTGCGTTGCACGACATGTTCCGCGACGGCGGGATCGCTGGCAGTGGGCGCGGGGCCGACAAGCGCTATCTGGCACTGGTCAAGGGGCGCTGGATGGATCAGGTGCGTAATGTCAAGTTGCCTCTGCTCAAGTATTTGCTTGATTCGGGTGAGCGGCGTGTCCGTGTTTCGGATGAAGGCAAAACAGCGCATACCGTCTTTCGACTGGTCGCCCGCTGGGAGCAATTCAGTTTGCTGGAAGCCGAGCTCAAGTCGGGGCGAACGCACCAGATTCGCGTTCATCTTGCACATCTTGGTTTCCCGATTGCCGGAGATGAGAAATATGGAGATTTTTCTCTGAACAAGGCACTGCCGAAGGCGGGTCTCAAACGCATGTTCCTGCACGCCTGGAAAATGCAGTTACCACATCCGATCAGCGGAGAATCCATGGCACTTGAAGCGCCTTTGCCCGAAGCGCTTGAATCATTCTTACAAAAACTTTCAATAAAAGAAACGCAAGATTATGGCCAAAAAATTTGACCTTCTGGTTTTTGATTGGGATGGCACACTGCTCGATTCGACCGGGGCGATTGTCGATGCGGTCCAGGCCGCATGCCGGGATCTTGATCTGCCCGAGCCGTCGGACGAGCATGCGCGTTATGTGATCGGTCTCGGTCTGGCCGACGCTTTGCGTCATTCGGCCCCGGATCTTTCCGAGGATCGATTTCCGCAAATGGTCGAGCGCTACCGGCACCACTATCTGTCACGTGACCATGAATTGCAGATGTTTGAGGGAGCTTGCGAACTGATTGTCGAACTCCATTCAGCAGGCTTTCTGCTGGCAGTGGCGACCGGGAAAAGCCGTATGGGGCTGGATCGAGCCATGCTGCATTGTGGTCTGGGCGCCTATTTTTCAGCGACTCGCTGTGCTGATGAGTGTTTCTCCAAGCCGCATCCGCAGATGCTGGAAGAACTGATGGCTGAATTCTCAGTGTCGCCAGAACGGACGCTGATGATTGGTGACACAACCCACGATCTGCAGATGGCAATCAACGCCGGCGTGGCCGGCCTGGCCGTTGACTATGGTGCGCATCCGGCCAACTCACTTGCTGCCATGAGTCCGCTGGCGTGTGTGCACGACATCAAAGCGTTGGCCAAATGGCTACGTGAACATGCCTGATGACTGTCTGGATAGCGAGCAATTGATGATTCCAAGCTATACTTGACCAGCGCGATTCACAGAGCGCGGTTAATATTCTTCGCCTTGCCAGAATCGTAACGGGTAAGCACTGAATCCGCTGCCAGTCATGCGCTTTTTAATACACCCAAACTGAGAAAATATCGTGGAAATGCCTGAGAACAACCCGCAATGGGAACGCCAACTGCTGGAGAAGATTGCTTTTGCAGCGCTGAAGGAACAACGGGCGAAACGGCGCTGGGGTATTTTCTTCAAGCTTGCCGTCCTGTCTTATCTGGTTGCCGTGCTGGTTCTCGTGGTTGATTGGGGTGGCACTGAAAAGATAGTCGACGGCAAGCACACGGCGCTGATCAACCTGCGCGGAACGATTGAAGTCACCGGTGACGCCAGTGCAGAAAAAATCAATGGCGCACTGCAGTCTGCTTTTGAAGACAAGGGAACGGCCGGCATCATCATGCGCATCAACAGTCCGGGCGGCAGTCCAGTGCAATCCGGAATCGTCTTTGACGAAATCCGTCGCTTGCGGACCAAGTATCCGGAGATTCCGCTCTATGTCGTGGTTGAGGATTTGTGCGCTTCCGGCGGGTACTACATCGCTTCTGCCGCTGACAAGATTTTTGTCGACAAGGCCAGTATTCTCGGTTCCATCGGTGTATTGATGGACGGATTCGGTTTCACCGGAACCATGGAGAAGTTCGGCGTTGAGCGACGTTTGCTGACGGCTGGAATGAACAAGGGCTTCCTCGATCCTTTCTCACCGCAGGACGCAAAGCAGAAAGAACATGCTCAGGTTTTGCTTGGCGAGATTCACAGGCAGTTTATTGATGTCGTTCGCAAGGGTCGTGGGGGTCGGCTTAAGGAAACTCCAGAAATGTTCTCCGGATTGATGTGGACCGGCAGTCAAAGCATCAGGATGGGGCTTGCCGATGATTTCGGAACGGTGGATTCGGTGGCCAGAGACTTGATCAAGGCTGAAACCATTCTCGATTACTCGGTCAAGGAGAATATCGCCGAGCGTTTTGCCAAACGTCTTGGAGCAGAAATGGGTCAAAGCATGGCATTCCGCTTGTTCGGTAGCGACCGGGCAGTGCTTCGCTAAGATTTTGTTTGCTTGAGGGTAGGTAAGTATCCGCCCTGCAGACCGCATGGATAAACGATCTACAAGCCATGCGCATGAAGAGTGGCGTGTTTACTGGCTCTAGGGAAAGCTACTGCGTAGAACGCCTAATGGCAAGGCTTCCAGAGGTGGTTGCTCGCACCTCGCTCGCCAACTGCTTTCTTGCCATTGCTGTCAGACCTTCAGGCCTGAAGCAAGAAAACCGTCGGCCGGCGATCGATGTTCGGCCCCTCCTGGCGACGCCATTCAGCAGGTGTACGCGTCATGATGCACTCGCTGCTCAGCGTAAGATCGGTGGCGACGCAGATCCTGGTATTCGGGGCGCAGGCATTGATCAGCGTTTCTAGCATCTGCCGATTCCGGTAGGGCGTTTCGATGAAAATCTGCGTCCTTTTTTCCTGACGCGAGTCTTTTTCCAGTTCCCGAAGTCTTATTTTCCGTTGATCATCTTTTGCTGGCAGGTAGCCATGAAAGGCGAAGTTCTGTCCTGACAGCCCCGAGCCCATCAAGGCGAGGAGGATCGACGAAGGACCGATCATCGGAAGAACCTGAATTCCCTCAACATGCGCCAAGGCCACCAGATTGGCGCCAGGATCGGCCACGGCCGGGCAACCGGCCTCGGAAATCAAACCAACATCAAATCCAGCAAGCAGTGGCGCCAGTAATTCGGGCAGTGCAGCGGGTGATGTATGTTCGTTGAGTTCGCTGATCTCGATTTGTTGCAATGGCGTAGCGGAAGGGAGTGACTTGAGAAAGGCTCGGGCCGACTTGGCGTTCTCCGCAACAAAATGCTTCAAGTGCCTGGCGCGATCAATTACCGGCTGCGGCAAAACGGAATCGGTCGCGGTCAGGCCGAGTGGGACCGGGATTAAAAAGAGTCTTCCTTTATTCATGCATCACTTTAATTAAACTTTACAAGTTATTGTTTATATTGATGAAATATTTTCAATTTTCAGCAAATCACAGAGCGCAATCAGCGGCAACCCGATCAGGGCGTTCGGATCTTCCCCTTCCATTCTGGCGATCACGGCGATTCCAAGGCCTTCCGATTTGGCACTTCCAGCACAGTTATAAGGTTGCTCTTTGCGCAGGTAATTTTCGATCTGATCGTCCGTCAGGTTGCGGAAAGTGACCAGTGTTGGCACGCCGCGCAGGTGAGCTTTGCCGGTGCTGGCGTTGAGCAAGCACAAGCCGGTATAGAAATTGACGGTACGTCCACGCATCATTCTTAACTGCTTTACCGCATTTTCATGGTTACCCGGCTTGCCAAAAACCTGTCCGTCCAGGCAGGCAATCTGGTCGCTGCCAATAATCAACGCCTCAGGGTATTGGCTAGCGACTGCACGCGCCTTGGCTTCGGATAGCCGCAATGCGGTTGCCTCAGGCATCTCGCCGTGCAGCGCTGTTTCGTCTGTTGCAGGGTCGGCCGTTTCAAACGGCATACCAAGCCGGGCAAGCAGTTCGCGGCGGAATGGAGAAGTCGAGGCTAGAACAATTTGTGGGCTGATCATTTAGAGAAAGTGGGTAAATTCCGCCAATTCGCGGGAATATTCAAATATTGGAAAACAACCAAATAGTTGCGCTGCTGCTTTGACTTCGAATGCCAAAAATAATATCATGCGCCCCTTATGTCGCAACGGATAGTTATTAACAGCTTGGCGTTTGCGCGGGAAGAACGTTCGCTGCAAGGTGAATTGCCTGTTGCAAGCTTGGCTCGAGTACTCGATAAACTTGTCGATTCGGCAGGTAGTTTGAGTTATCGGGTTGTGGGCAGGATTAGTCCGCGTAACAGGCCACAGTTGCTGTTGCAGTTAGACGGGTTGTTGTCTGTTTGTTGCCAGCGCTGCCTTGAGGGAATCGACTATCCGCTCGCCGTGCGCAGCGTGCTGGAATTCGTCGATGACGAAGAAGATTTGACGCAGGAGGAGATTGAAGATGATTCAAAGGATTTCCTTCCTGTGCAAAGTGAACTCGATGTTGTTGCGTTGATCGAAGACGAGATTATTCTCTATCTGCCCTCGGCGCCGCGTCACGAAAGTTGTGCTTTGCCTGACACAGGGCAGGGAACGGGGAAAATATCCCCCTTTTCCGTGCTCAACGGTTTTAGGGGCAAGGCATAGTGAATTTGATATCTGGAGTAATTTATGGCCGTTCAACAGAACAAGAAATCCACATCCAAGCGCGGCATGCATCGTGCTCACGATTTTCTGACCAACCCGCCGCTGGCCGTTGAGCCGACGACCGGTGAAGTTCATCTGCGCCACCACATCAGCCCGTCCGGCTATTACCGTGGCAAGAAGGTCGCCAAGGGTACAGGCGAATAAGGTTTCTGGATTGGGCAGGCATATTCCCGTCATGGGGAATTGCCTGCCTTTTCTTTTGCCTTTTTTCGGATGACTGTTACTGTCGCCATCGACTGCATGGGCGGGGACTTCGGTCCCGTCGTAACCGTGCGCGCCGCTCATGATTTTGTCCAGAGACATGATGACGTGCGCGTCATTCTTGTTGGCCTTGAAGAGAAGATTCGCCCATTTCTGGCGAACGCTGGCGATAACCGTATTTCTGTCCGTCACGCAAGCGAAGTCGTGGCCATGGACGAGGGACCGGCGCTGGCGCTACGCGTCAAGAAGGATTCCTCGATGCGGGTCGCCATCAACCTCGTCAAGCTAGGTGAGGCTGATGCCTGCGTCTCTGCCGGCAATACCGGCGCCTTGATGGCCATTTCCCGCTTTGTGCTCAAGATGCTTCCAGGTATTGATCGCCCAGCGATCTGCGCCATTCTTCCTACCGCTAAAGGCCACACGCATGTGCTCGACCTTGGCGCCAATGTCGATTGCAGCCCCGAGCACCTGTTGCAATTCGGCATCATGGGCGCTTCGCTAGTCTCGGCCATCGAGCACAAGGATCGGCCAACGGTCGGCATTCTCAATATCGGCGCTGAAGATATCAAGGGTAACGATGTCGTCAAGCGAGCGGCGGAACTGCTCAAGGAATCAGGTCTCAATTTTGTAGGTAATATCGAGGGAGACGGAATCTACAAGGGAGAGGCCGAGGTCGTCGTTTGCGATGGCTTTGTCGGCAATGTCGCGCTCAAGGCATCGGAAGGTCTGGCACAGATGCTGGCCAATTTTCTGCGTCAGGAATTCAGACGCAATTTGCTGACCAAACTCGTGGCTTTGATCGCCATGCCGGTGTTGAGAAATTTCAAGAAGCATGTCGACCACCGGCGTTACAACGGCGCCACCCTGCTTGGTCTGAAGGGAATCGTCGTCAAGAGTCATGGTTCGGCCGACGTATTTTCCTTTGCCAACGCCCTTGATCGCGCTGCAGAAGAAGCCAGAACCGGGGTGCTGGCACGCATCACCGAACGTGTCGCAATGCAACAACCTTTGCAGGAGAGTGCATAGCATGTTTGCCCGCATCGCCGGCGTCGGCAGTTTTCTGCCTGGACAGCCCGTAAAAAACGACGATCTCATTCAACGCGGGGTCGAAACCAATGACGAGTGGATCTTCAGTCGCACTGGAATCAGGGCGCGCCACCTTGCTGCCGCGAACTGCACGTCAAGTGATCTGGCGCTTGAAGCCAGCACCCGGGCGCTGGCTGCTGCGGGAATTGAAGCCAGCGATGTTGATCTGATCATCGTTGCGACCTCGACCCCGGATTTCATCTTTCCAAGTACCGCTTGCCTGTTGCAAGCAAAACTCGGCAATCATGGTGCCATGGCCTTCGATGTCCAGGCCGTCTGTAGCGGTTTTATCTTCGCCCTGAGTGTTGCCGAGAAGTTCATTCGTTCTGGCAGCCACAAGAAGGCTCTGGTTGTCGGCGCCGAGGTGTTTTCACGAATTCTTGATTGGGATGATCGCACCACCTGCGTACTGTTTGGCGATGGCGCTGGCGCAGTCGTTCTGGAAGCCTCGGAAAAACCAGGCATATTGGCAACCGCAGCCCATGCCGATGGTTCGCACCACGGCATCCTGTCAGTGCCCGGCAGTGTGTGTGGCGGCAAAGTAATCGGCGACCCCTTTCTGCGTATGGACGGTAAGGCCGTATTCAAGTTTGCCGTCCGTGTGCTGGCCGATGTGGCGCAGGAGTGCTGTGAAGTCGCCGGCGTTACTTCTGCCGAAATAGACTGGTTGATCCCGCACCAGGCCAACATCCGCATCATCGAATCGACTGCCAAGAAGATGGGGCTTGGCATGGACAAAGTCATTGTGACGGTTGATCATCACGGCAACACCTCTGCCGCATCGATACCGCTGGCGCTGGATGTGGCGGTTCGCGATGGACGTATTCAGCGTGGACACAAAGTCCTGCTTGAAGGCGTGGGTGGCGGATTTACCTGGGGCGCCGTGTTGCTCGAGTTCTAACGGGCATGGCTTTATAAGGCGCCCCAAATTATGAAAGTCATGCCCATTTCCCTCACCCCCGACCCCTCTCCCAGAGGGCGAGGGGAGGTTCGAGAGTCGCTGGCGCAACTTTTACGCTAAAGGATTTTCTATGGCATTTGCTTTTGTTTTCCCCGGTCAGGGTTCCCAGTCGGTCGGCATGATGGCCGCTTACGGCGATGCGGCAGTGGTTCGCGCGACATTTGACGAGGCTTCGGCAACGCTTGGACAAGATCTCTGGCAGTTGCTGTCCGATGGTCCGGCTGAAGCGCTGGCGCAAACGGTCAATACGCAGCCGGTCATGTTGACCTCCGGGATAGCCGCCTATCGCCTGTGGCTCGACAAAGGCGGCAAGTTGCCAGCCGTCGTTGCCGGGCATAGCCTGGGAGAGTATTCAGCACTGGTCGCCGCCGGCGTCATTGAGTTCAAGGACGCTGTTCCGCTGGTTCGATTACGTGCTGCTGCGATGCAGGAAGCTGTGCCGGTTGGTACCGGAGCAATGGCGGCCATCATGAACCTCTCAGACGACAAGATTCGTGAAGCCTGTGCCGAAGCCGCTAGTGAAGTGGGTAACGGAGAAGTCGCGGAACCAGTTAATTTCAACGCGCCCGGACAAACCGTCATTGCCGGCAGCAAGGCCGCTGTTGAACGCGCCTGCGAAATCTGCAAGGCTCGAGGCGCCAAGAGGGCCATAATTCTGCCTGTATCTGCGCCATTCCACTCCTCGTTGATTCGACCGGCAGCCGACAAACTCCGAATCCGCTTGGCAGAACTGAACTTTGCCGTGCCGAAGATCCCGGTAGTCAATAATGTGGATGTGGCTATCGAATTCGATCCGGCAAGAATCAAGGATGCCTTGATTCGACAAGCTTTCTCACCGGTGCGCTGGGTTGAAACGGTGCAGAAAATTGCAACCATGGACGTGACGACGGTGGCCGAGTGCGGTCCGGGCAAAGTGTTGGCCGGTCTCACGAAACGCTGTGCAGATGGCATTAATGGTGTAGCACTAGCCGATCTCGCTTCAATCGAAGCCAACCTTAGTATGGAGTAATTCATGGTGCTAAAAGGTCAAGTTGCTCTTGTCACTGGTGCTGCACAAGGTATCGGTGCTGCTGTTGTTCTCGAACTTGTTCGTCAGGGGGCAACGGTTATTGGTACGGACATTAATGAAGATGGCGCTAAACGCATCAACGCTGCCCTGGCTGAGGCTGGCGCGCAGGGGCGTGGCATTGTCATGGATGTGCGCGATACAGTTCAGGTTGAAGCCGTTATCGATTTGGTCGATAAGGAATTCGGCGGCGTTTATGTGCTGGTCAATAACGCCGGTATTACCCGGGATAATCTTGCCATGCGCATGAAGGACGATGAATGGGATATGGTCATTGAAACCAATCTCAAGTCCGTGTTTCGTCTGTCACGCGCAGTAATTCGCGGCATGATGAAGGCACGGGCCGGTCGTATCATCAATCTTTCCTCGGTGGTGGGTCATGCCGGAAACGCCGGGCAAGCTAACTACTGCGCCTCAAAAGCAGGTGTTACCGGCTTGTCACGTTCGATGGCACGTGAGTTGGGCAGCCGCAACATCACCGTCAACTGTGTCGCACCAGGGTTTATCGATACCAGCATGACCAAAGCGCTGGAAGAAAAACAACGTGCGGCCTTGATCGCCAATGTGCCACTTGGCAGACTGGGCACGCCGGAAGATGTGGCGGCGGCGGTCGGATTTCTGGCCTCGCCGGCTGCCGCGTACATTACAGGCACAACCATTCATGTAAATGGCGGCATGTACATGGGTTAAGGTCCGCAAGGCCAGCAGGCGTTACAGACCGGTTCGCCTGTTTAGTTGGTAAGAGCCGCTCGTTTTGGTAGAATAGCGCGGTTTTGTTTCATACATGAACCCTAGAAGGAGCACTTAGATGGAAAATATCGAACAGCGCGTCAGGAAAATTGTCGCTGAACAACTCGGCGTTAATGAAGCGGACATCAAGAACGAATCATCGTTCGTTGACGATCTCGGCGCGGATTCGCTGGATACGGTCGAACTGGTCATGGCACTCGAAGAAGAGTTCGAATGCGAGATTCCGGATGATGAAGCCGAAAAGATCACCAACGTTCAGCAAGCCATTGATTACATCCTGAACCACAACAAGAAGTAATCCTTCTGCGGAACAAGTCTGCGTGGCGGTCCTGGTACTGCCAAGCAGCGCCTTGTTCCGAAGTGCAGCACCCTAACTCAGCATTTATTCCCCCGTTCATTTTCCCTGTTTATCCCCGGAGAAGAATTTGACACGTCGCAGAGTCGTCATCACTGGCCTCGGAATTGTTTCTCCGGTCGGCAATACCGTCGAACAAGCCTGGCAGAACATTCTTGCCGGACGCTCCGGGATCGACCGGATCACTCGTTTCGATGTTTCTACATTCCCGGTGCAGATTGCCGGTGAAGTCAGGGATTTCGATATTACTCATTACCTCTCGGCGAAAGATGCACGGCGCATGGATTATTTTATCCATTACGGCATGGCGGCGGGTATTCAGGCGATCAAGGACGCAGGACTTGAGGCGCATCCGGCCAATGCCGAACGCATCGGTGTTTCGATTGGTTCCGGTATCGGTGGTTTGCCGATGATTGAAAACACCCGCGACGAATTCGTCGCTTCCGGTGTGCGGAAAATTTCCCCCTTCTTTGTTCCCGGCTCGATCATCAACATGATCTCGGGCAATCTGTCGATCCTGTACGGCTACAAGGGGCCAAACGTCGCCCTGGTCAGCGCCTGCTCGACCGGAACGCACAGTATTGGCGATGCAGGTCGTCTTATCGAATACGGTGACGCCGACATCATGATCGCTGGCGGTGCCGAGTGTACCGTTTCCGCTCTCGGGCTCGGTGGATTCTGCGCTGCACGCGCACTTTCGACGCGCAACGATGACCCAAAGACGGCAAGCCGTCCGTGGGACAAGGATCGCGATGGTTTCGTGCTGGGCGAGGGAGCCGGCGTGGTTGTGCTCGAAGAGTATGAGCACGCCAAGGCGCGGGGTGCCCGAATTTATGGCGAACTGGCCGGCTTTGGCATGAGTGCAGATGCGCATCACATGACCGCCCCCTGTGAAGACGGGGAAGGCGCCGCTCGCTGCATGACCAACGCGCTGCGGAATGCTCGACTCAATCCGCAGGACGTGCACTATCTCAATGCACACGGCACCTCGACGCCGCTCGGCGACAAGGCAGAAACGGTTGCGGTCAAGCGCGCCTTTGGCGACCACGCCAAGCAATTGGTTGTTAATTCAACCAAGTCGATGACCGGCCACCTGCTTGGTGCTGCCGGTGGCATTGAGGCCGTTTTTTCGACGCTGGCGATTTACCATCAGGTATCGCCGCCAACCATCAATATCTTCAACCAGGATGAATCCTGTGATCTTGATTATTGCGCGAATGAGGCTCGCCAGATGAAGATCGACGTCGCTATTTCCAACTCCTTCGGTTTCGGTGGCACTAACGGAACCGTTGTCATCAAGCGGGTCTAGTCGATCCGGTCCGAGCCGTGCAGTTCCCTGTTTCGATTGAACTGCACCGCTCGCATCTTCTTTCTCTCTTGCTCGTCCTTTTTCACACGCTTGCTGCTGGTTGCGTCATTGCGTTGCCATGGGTGTTGCCGCTGCGTGCGGTTCTGCTGGTGCTCATAGGCTTATCCCTATGGCACGCCATGCGTCCCGGCAGAATAGTTGGCTTGCGCATTGGCGCGCGTGACAGGCTGGATTGTTTGCTGGCTGACGGTAGTCGCGTTGCGGTTACGGCACTTCCGGACAGCACGGTGTTTATCCGATTGATCGTATTGAGGCTGCGCATTGGCGAAGAGAAGCGGGTTAGCCGCCTTTCGTTGCTACCCGACACGATGTCTGCCGAACAGTTTCGGCTACTTCGCCTCTGGTTGCGCTGGCACGCAGAGCCTAACGAACACGCTGGGACGGCCTTCTAAGCAGTGTATTCCTGGCTTTCGGGAGCATCTCCGGGTAATCGCGGCTGAAGTGTAACCCTCGGCTTTCCTTGCGTTGCAAGGCACAACGAACGATCAAGTCTGCCGTCACTACCAGATTGCGCAGTTCGATCAGATCGTGACTGACCCGGAAATTTGAATAAAACTCGTCGATTTCCCTGGACAGGAGACGAATGCGGTGCTGTGCGCGCTGCAGGCGCTTGGTGGTTCGCACAATGCCGACGTAATCCCACATGAAGCGACGCAGTTCATCCCAGTTGTGCGCAATGACAATTTCCTCATCGGGGTCAGTCACTCGACTGGCATCCCATTCGGGGAGTTCAGGGACATTGACGGGCGGCTGCGCGAGGATGTCATTGGCTGCCGCCTCAGCAAAGACCAGGCATTCGAGCAGCGAATTGCTGGCCAGCCGGTTGGCGCCATGCAGCCCGGTGCAGGAGGCTTCTCCCGCGGCATAAAGCCCCGGAATAGTTGTGCGCGCCTGCAGATCGGTGACAATTCCGCCACAGGTGTAATGGGCGGCGGGTACCACCGGGATCGGTTGGCGGGTAATGTCGATACCCAGTTCGAGACAGCGTGACAGGATATTCGGGAAGTGCTCGCCAAGAAAACTGGCCGGCTTGTGTGAAATATCGAGATAGACGCAATCGAGGCCGCGTTTTTTCATTTCAAAGTCGATCGCCCTGGCAACCACATCGCGCGGTGCGAGTTCGGCGCGCACATCGTGTTCCGGCATGAAACGTGTGCCGTCAGGCAGGAGCAGCAGGCCGCCTTCGCCGCGAACCGCTTCAGAAATGAGGAAAGACTTGGCCTGAGGGTGGTACAGGCAGGTCGGATGAAACTGGATGAATTCCATGTTGGCGACTTCACAGCCAGCACGCCAGGCCATCGCTATGCCGTCTCCGGTAGAGGTGTCCGGATTCGTCGTATAAAGATAAACCTTACCTGCCCCTCCCGTTGCAATCAGGGTGTTTGGTGCGCCGACGGTCAATACTTCACCGCTGTCGCGATCGAGCGCATAGGCGCCATAGCAGCGCTTGCTGGAAAGTCCCAGTTTATCCCCGGTAATCAGATCAATGGCAATGTGGCGTTCAAGAACGGTAATGTTAGGATTCTGGCGAACCTTGCGCGTCAGGATTTCCTGTACCGCCAGACCGGTTGCGTCGGCAACGTGGATGACTCGGCGGGCGCTGTGACCGCCTTCACGGGTTAAATGGTAACCAGCTTCGTCACGCGAAAAGGGAACGCCCTGTTCAACGAGCCAATCGATTGCACGACGACCGTTTTCGATAACGAAACGAGTGGCTTCGGGATCGTTGAGAAAGGCACCAGCAGTGATGGTGTCGCGAATGTGCGCTTCAATCGAATCCTGACTGTCCAGAACGGCAGCAATACCACCTTGGGCCCAGCTGGAGGCGCTGTCTTCCAGTTCACGTTTGCTGATCAGGCCGACCTTGCAGGTTTGTGCAAGCCGGAGCGCGGCTGACTGTCCGGCCAGGCCACTGCCAATAATAAGAATATCGAAGCGAAGCGCCACGTTACATGCCCTGAAACAAAGGGCGGACACTATAGCATGAGCGCTCCATGGCATTGACCCTGTTCCTGTATAAACCATTGTCACAACAACAGTTGGCAGAAATGAATTTATGCGCCATCGCTACGCCGGGTGCTGTTGCGTTATACTCTGGCGAAAACACAACACCGTATCCGACAGGGAATTCACAGAGCATGAACGAACGCGAAATTGACCAGGAGTTGGTCGAGCGCGCACAGGCAGGCGACAAGCAGGCATTTGATCGGCTGGTTGAAAAATATCAGCGCAAGCTTGGACGGCTTCTGTCACGCTTCATACGCGACCACGCGGAGGTTGAGGACGTCGCACAAGAGGCGTTCATCAAAGCCTATCGCGCCCTGCCGTCTTTTAGAGGCGAAAGTGCCTTTTATACCTGGCTGTACCGGATTGGCATCAATACCGCCAAGAACTATCTTGTAGCAAAAGGGCGCCGCGCACCCACCTCAACCGATTTTGATGCCGACGAGGCAGAATCCTTTGAAGATGCTGACCAGCTTCGCGACATCAATACACCCGAGCGACTTTTACAGTCCAAGCAGATTGGCCAAACGGTCAATGCCGCGATGGAAGCTTTGCCGGAAGAGTTGCGTAACGCCATTGTGCTGCGCGAGATTGAAGGCTTGAGCTATGAGGAAATTGCAGAGGAGATGAACTGCCCGATCGGCACGGTGCGTTCGCGCATTTTCCGTGCTCGTGAGGCCGTGGCTGAAAAGTTGAGACCCTTGCTGGATACCGCTCCGGATCACCGGTGGTAGCCGGAGTCAGTGTTTCTTCTATCCAGCAAGATACGACATTCGCGCCGAACTGAATCAGGCATCACCAATGATTGATGCACCAGGAACAATCACTGCCCTCGATGGCGAGTATGCAGTTGTACGTATGGACGAAACCGGTTGCGGTCGCTGCCACGAGCAGGGCGGTTGTGGGGGAAACAACATCGGCAAGATGTTCTGCAGCACACCACGTACCTTCCGTGTTTTAAATCCTCGAAATTCGGCCATTGGTGACCGGGTAAATATCGCGATTGCCGAAGGGGCTGTCCGGCGTAGCGCGGCCATCGCCTACGGATTTCCGCTGGTAGCGTTATTTTTCGGTGCGTTGAGCGGATCTGCATTGGCCGGAGAAACAGGCGCAATCATCGGTTCGCTCAGTGGCCTGCTTTGCGCGTGGTTGTCTCTGCGCTATGCTCAACGACGTGGCACGCCCGATCAGCGTTCTGAGCCCTATATCAGATATTGATTTGTGCCCATTCGTCCCTATCTCGATTATCAATTAATTTGTTTCTGACTCACAGGAGGCATTTGTCACCATGAAGCAGATCGTTACGGCATTCTATTTTGTGGTTTTTTCTTTGCTGGCTCAGGCACAGAACAAAGCCTTGCCAGACTTTACCGAACTTGTTGAAAGGCAGGGGCCGGCCGTCGTAAATATCAGCACGACGCAGGTGGTACGTGGCAACGGGCGGGGTGTGCAACCTTTCCCGTTTGATGAAGACGATCCGATGTACGATTTCTTTCGTCGTTTCATCCCTCGCCAGCCGGGAATGCCTGGCGTGCCAGGTATGCCAAATTCTCCGCGCGAGTTTGAGAGTCGCTCGCTAGGTTCCGGTTTCATCATCAGTGCCGACGGCTATATCCTGACCAATGCACACGTGGTTGATTCGGCAGATGAAATTCTCGTTCGCCTGACCGATAAGCGCGAATTCAAGGCCAAAGTCATTGGTGCCGACAAGCGGACGGATGTTGCGCTGATCAAGATCGTGGCAACGGGTTTGCCTGTGGTACGCATGGGCGATCCGAATGTCCTCAAGGTTGGCGAGTGGGTGGTAGCGATCGGTTCTCCCTTCGGCTTTGACAACAGCGTCACGGCCGGCATCGTCAGCGCCAAGGGGCGCTCATTGCCGCAGGAAAACTTTGTTCCTTTCCTGCAGACCGACGTGGCGATCAATCCCGGTAATTCCGGTGGTCCATTGTTCAACATGAAGGGCGAAGTGGTTGGGATCAACTCACAGATATATAGTCGTTCCGGCGGGTTCATGGGCATCTCGTTTGCCATCCCGATCGACGTGGCCATGGATATACAAAGCCAATTGAAGGTCAGCGGCAAGGTCAGCCGGGGTCGAATCGGCGTTGTAATTCAGGAAGTCACCAAGGACCTGGCTGAATCCTTCGGTTTAAGCAAAGCACAAGGCGCCGTCGTCAATGCGGTTGAAAGGGGAGGGCCTGCCGAAAAGGCGGGTGTCGAACCGGGAGACGTAATTCTCAAGTTTGATGGCAAGCCGGTAACCAGTTCAAGTGATTTGCCGCGCATCGTTGGCACGACCAAGCCGGGGACTAGAATTTCCATGCAGGTGTGGCGCAAGGGTGCTTTACGCGATCTGAATGTCATTGTCGGCGAAACCCCTGAAGAAAAGTCGATGGCCCGAAGCGGAAAAAGCACTGTACCTGCGGAGCAGGCAGCCAATCGGCTTGGTCTGGTCGTGACGGAACTAAGCAACGAACAAAAGCGTGATCTGAAGGTGAGTGGCGGTTTGCTGATCGAAGATATTCGAGGCAATGTCGCCCGAGCCGATCTGCGCATCGGCGATATCATCCTGGCGCTAATCGCACAAGGCCAGAGCACAGAGATAAAAAGTGTCGATCAGTTCAACAAATTGCTGGCGCAGTTTGACAAGGCCGCCAATATTACGCTGCTGGTAAGGCGCGGCGAATTGCAAACCTTTGTCACAATCAAGGGAATGCCCGACAAGAAAGCTGAATGATTTGAAGAAGTTGACGCTGATCTCGCGGACCTATTGCCATCTCTGTCATGAAATGGAACTGGCGTTACCTCCGCTGGCGACCGAATTCGGGTTCGACGTCGAGATTCTTGATGTGGATGCCGACCCGGAACTTGAAGCGCTTTACGATGAATTGGTTCCGGTCTTGATGCACGGTGAAGCCGAGCTCTGCCACTACTTCCTCGAAGTCGCCAAAGTCCGTGATTATTTGAGCAAAATCCGCTAAAATCCGCGCCTTCTGGCCAATCGAACAAAGGGTGCCCGCCGGCACCCTTTTTTTTCAGGCGCGGCCTTGCCGCGACAATGCAAATACGATGCAAATGCAACACATCCGCAATTTTTCAATTATCGCCCACATCGATCACGGCAAATCCACACTCGCCGACCGCATCATCCATCTTTGCGGAGGCTTGTCTGACCGCGAAATGGAAGCGCAAGTTCTTGATTCAATGGATATCGAACGCGAGCGCGGCATCACCATCAAGGCGCAGACGGCGGCCTTGCAGTACAAGTCGCGCAGCGGCAAGATTTACAACCTGAATCTGATCGACACACCCGGTCACGTCGATTTCTCCTACGAAGTTTCCCGTTCCCTTTCTGCGTGCGAAGGCGCGCTGCTGGTCGTCGACGCCTCGCAAGGGGTTGAAGCGCAGACGGTGGCTAACTGCTACACGGCGATCGAACTGGGTGTCGACGTTCTTCCTATACTGAACAAGATTGATCTTCCTTCAGCAACGCCTGATGTCGCACGGCAGGAAATTGAAGACGTCATCGGCATCGATGCTTCTCATGCCATTCTGGCCTCGGCCAAGACCGGTCTGGGCGTCGAAGATATTCTGGAAGCGATCATCGAGCGCATTCCTGCACCGGAGGGTGATCCCGATGCACCATTCAAAGCGCTGCTGGTTGATTCATGGTTCGACAACTATGTCGGCGTGGTCATGCTGGTTCGCGTGGTCGACGGAATCTTGCGCCCGAAGGACAGGATTCGCCTGATGGCCAGCGATTCGACCCATCTTTGTGAGCAGGTCGGGGTGTTCACCCCGAAAGCCCTGCAACGGGAGGCCTTGTGCGCTGGCGAGGTGGGGTACATCATTTCCGGCATCAAGGAACTGCAAGCTGCCAAGGTGGGCGATACGGTGACACTGGCCGACAATCCAGCTAAGGAAGCGCTGCCTGGCTTCAAGGAAATCAAGTCGCAGGTGTTTGCCGGACTCTATCCCATCGAATCCAACCAGTATGATTCGCTGCGCGAGTCTCTGGAGAAACTCAAACTGAATGACGCGTCGCTGCACTATGAGCCGGAAGTCTCGCAGGCACTCGGTTTCGGGTTCCGCTGCGGTTTTCTTGGCCTGCTGCACATGGAAATCGTGCAGGAGCGGCTGGAACGTGAATTTGACCAGGAACTGATTTCCACGGCTCCGACCGTTGTCTATCAAGTCCTGATGCGCGATGGCAGCATCGTGCAGGTCGAGAATCCGGCAAAGCTGCCGGAACAGTCAAAAGTCGAAGAGATCCGCGAGCCGATCATCACCATTACGGTCTTTGTTCCGCAGGAGTATCTCGGCAACGTCATTACACTGTGCAACCAGAAGCGCGGCAATCAAGTGGACATGACCTACCACGGACGTCAGGTTCAGTTGATCTATGAAATGCCGATGGCTGAAGTGGTCATGGATTTCTTCGACAAACTCAAATCCGTCTCGCGTGGCTATGCCTCACTCGACTACGATTTCAAGGAATTCAGGGCCGCCGATGTCGTCAAACTGGACATACTGATCAATACCGAGAAAGTCGATGCTTTGTCGATGATCGTGCATCGCGCCAACGCGATCTACCGGGGGCGTGAACTGGCCTCCAAGATGCGCGAATTGATCCCACGCCAGATGTACGACGTAGCCATCCAGGCGGCTATCGGCTCAAACATCATCGCGCGCGAAAACGTCAAGGCCATGCGTAAGGACGTACTTGCCAAGTGTTACGGTGGTGATATTTCGCGCAAGAAAAAACTGCTTGAAAAGCAAAAGGCCGGCAAGAAGCGCATGAAACAGGTGGGTTCGGTTGAAATCCCGCAGGAAGCGTTTCTCGCTGTGCTGCGTGTCGGAAAGTAAGGGAGATTTAGTGTGAATTTTGCGTTGATCCTGTTCTGCCTGCTGCTGGTCAGTGGTGCCATCTGGGCAGCGGATGTTCTTGTCTTCAGCAAACGCCGGGCGCCAGATGCCAAGGATCCGTGGTGGGTGGAATATGGCGCGAGTTTCTTCCCGGTGATCCTGCTCGTTTTCGTGTTGCGCTCGTTTATTGTCGAACCGTTCAAGATTCCGTCAGGCTCGATGATTCCGACGCTTCAGGTGGGCGATTTCATCCTTGTCAATAAATTCACCTACGGGATTCGCCTGCCGGTGATCAACAAGAAAATCATTGGCATCAACAATCCACAGCGAGGCGATGTCATGGTCTTTCGCTACCCGGAAGATCCGTCGCTCGACTACATCAAGCGCGTCGTTGGCATCCCGGGTGACAAGGTGGCTTACCAGAACAAGCGCTTGACCATCAATGGGCAGCCGGTTGAAACCCGCAGAGTGGACGATTATCTTCACCCGGAACGGCTCTATTACTCGAAACAGTTTATCGAAAATCCTGAGGGAATCGAGCACCGTACGCTCAACGATGAGGATGCGCCTGGTTTCATTTCGGATGCCACGCATTTTCAAAATCGCAATAATTGCCTCTACAATAACGCAGGCGTGATTTGCACGGTGCCGGCCGGTCATTATTTCATGATGGGCGACAATCGCGACAATAGTCGTGATAGTCGCTATTGGGGGTTTGTTCCGGAAGAAAATATCGTCGGCAAGGCATTTTTCATCTGGTTCAACTTTAGCGATCTGAAACGGATTGGCTCGTTTAAATAGGGGAGTTTTGCTATGAAAAATCAGCGTGGTGTGGCAATGACGGGCTTGTTGCTGTGGGGCTTTGTCATTGTGTTTGTTGCGGTCCTCGGTATGAAGGTTGCCCCCGAGTATCTGGATTACTTCAAGATTCTGAAAAGTGTCAAGTCCATTTCAGCGGGTTCGTCAGATCAGACCGTTCCCCAGATTCGTGCGGCCTTTGATCGATATGCCGACATTAACGCCATAAAAACGATCAAAGGTACTGATCTGGACATTTCGAAAGATGCGAATGGTGTGGTTATCGCATTTGCTTACGAAAAGCGTATTCCCCTGTTTTACAACGTCAGTCTGCTGATCGACTTTCAGGGTTCTTCATCAGGGGCAAATTGAGTCGAATGACCAATCGGCTTGAGCAGGCAATCGGTCACCAGTTTTCGGATTCGAACCTGCTGCTGACCGCTCTTACGCATCGCAGCCACAGTTCGCCGCATAACGAGCGGCTTGAGTTTCTTGGCGACTCCATCCTCAATGGTGTTATCGCACGTCAACTTTTTGATCGCTTCCCAGACGTGCCGGAGGGTGATCTGACGCGATTGCGTGCCAATCTCGTGCGCCAGGATAGTCTACGCAAACTGGCGGAGCGGCTTGCACTGGGGAATTTTCTGCGGCTCGGTGAAGGCGAACTGCGCAGTGGCGGTTCGCAACGCCCGTCAATCCTTGCCGACGCACTAGAGGCCTTGTTTGGCGCCATCTGGCTGGACGCCGGTTTCGATGCCGCCAGTGCCGTCATCGTGCGACTGTATGGTGACATGCTCACGGCAATCGTCCCTGGACAACCGATCAAGGATGCCAAGACACGCCTTCAGGAGCTCCTGCAAGGCAGACGCCTGCCGCTTCCGAAGTATTCACTGACCGGCACCGAGGGTGAAGCCCACGCGCAGCAATTCAAAATTGCCTGCGAAATCGATGCCCTCCACATTCGCACTGAAGGCAACGGCGGCAGTCATCGCGCCGCTGAACAAATGGCCGCTGAGCTCGCGTTGGAAAGAATGCAACAACCATGACTGAACTGAAATCCGGCTATATCGCCATCGTCGGCCGTCCTAACGTCGGCAAATCAACCCTGCTCAACCGCCTGATCGGCGAGAAGATCAGCATTGTTTCGCGTAAGGCGCAGACGACCCGTCATCGCATCATGGGCATTTTGACCCGGCCTGATGCCCAGTATGTGTTCGTCGATACTCCAGGGTTTCAGACCAAGCACACCAATGCACTCAACCGGGCAATGAATCGCGGCGTGACACAGGCGCTGGCCGAAGTCGATGTCGTTATTTTTGTTGTTGAAGCCGACCGTTTTGACGAGCGGGACCTCGCTGTGATCAAACTTCTACCGACTGAACGTCCGGTCATTCTGGCGGTGAACAAGACCGATCAGATGAAGGACAAGACCAAGCTCCTGCCCATTTTGGCCAATCTGGCAGCGCAACATGCTTTCGCGGCCATCGTTCCGGTCAGCGCCGCCAAGGGCCGGCAACTCGATGACTTGCTTGTTGAAACACGCAAACACCTGCCGAGCAATGAATTGCTGTTCGGCGAAGACGAGATCACCGACAAGAGCGAGAAGTTTCTCGCCGCCGAATATATCCGCGAAAAGCTCTTCCGGCTGATTGGTGACGAATTGCCCTACGCCGCGACCGTCGAGGTAGAAAAATTCGAGCTTGATGGCCCGTTGCGCCGCATCAGCGCGGCCATCGTGGTTGATCGCCAGGCGCACAAGGGCATCATCATCGGCAAGGGCGGCGAAACCTTGAAGCGGATCGCCTCGGAAGCGCGCCAGGACATGGAGAAATTGTTTGACGGCAAGGTATTCCTTGAAGTCTTTGTCAAGGTCAAGTCCGGCTGGAGCGACGATGAGCGCTTGCTCAAGAGTCTTGGCTACGAGTAAATCGCGGACAGGGCGCTGATGTGATGCACCGGCACAAAGTCGATAGCCAGCCCGCTTTCGTACTGCACAGCTACCCCTACCGGGAAACCAGCCTGATTGTCGAAGTCTTCTCGCGCGACTTCGGTCGTGTTGCCTTGATGGCGCGCGGCGCGCGTCGCCCACGTTCCGCCTTGCGCGGCCTGCTACTGGCTTTTCAACCGCTGGAACTGGCGTGGGCCGGCAAGGGCGAAGTGCTGACCCTGATGAAGGCCGAATGGCAGGGCGGACAACCCCTGCTGGCGGGCAAGGCGCTGTTTTGCGCTTATTACCTCAACGAACTATTGATGCACTTGTTGCCGCGTGAAGACGCCCACGAGCGCCTGTACTCGGTATATGCCCAAACCTTGCTCCGCTTTGCCGGCCCGCTGCAGGAAGCGGATTTGCGCAGCTTCGAGCGGGCGTTCCTGCAGGAATTGGGTTACGGGTTGACGCTTGAGAGCGACGCCAAGGGAGTGCCCATTGACGCTTCCGGACACTACAGCTACGAGATCGAACACGGCCCGGTCAGGCTCCAGCGGCCCGGCAGTTCAGCCCTGTCGGTGAGCGGCAAGACCCTGATTGACCTGGCGCGCGAAGATTTTTCCGATCCGCGTTCGCTGCTTGAAGCCAAGCAGTTGATGCGCACGCTGATTGCACATTACACCGGCAGCAAGGGGCTGGAGACACGCAGGATTTTTAAGGAGTTACAGGAATTATGATCGAGCTAGGCGTAAATATTGACCACGTCGCGACGATTCGTCAGGCGCGTAAAACCTATGAACCGGAGCCGGTTTGGGCCGCCGTTGAAGCACATCTTGGCGGGGCAGACGGCATCACCGTGCACCTGCGTGAAGATCGTCGGCACATACAGGATGCCGACGTCGAAAAACTGCGCACGCTGACCCAGATCAAACTCAACCTGGAAATGGCGGCAACCGACGAGATGGTAAAAATCGCCTGCCGCCTGAAGCCGGAAATGTCCATGCTGGTGCCGGAAGGCCGCCACGAGGTAACAACCGAGGGCGGTCTGGATATCGTGTCGCAGGAAGCCAAGCTCAAGCAGGCCATTGACCGCCTTTCCGACGCCGGCATCATCAGCAGCGTCTTCATTGACGCCGAACTGGAGCAGATCGAGGCGGCGGCGCGCATCGGCGCCCGCGTCTGCGAAATCCACACCGGCCCCTACGCCCACGCTTTTCACACCAAGGGGCGCGACGCAGAAAGCCCGGCGGTGCTGGCCGAACTCGAAAAAATCCGTATCGCCGGCGAAGCGATACGCCGCCACGGCATGCGCTTCAATGCCGGCCATGCGCTCAACTATTTCAACGTGCAGCCGGTTGCCAAGCTGGTCGGCATCCGCGAACTGCACATTGGTCACGCTATCGTCAGCCGCGCCATATTCGTCGGCCTGCGCGAAGCGGTACGCGAAATGAAGCGCCTGATGCGAGAGGCGCAAGCGCATTTGCCAGCGAATTTGCCACCATTCAGCAGCAAATGATTGCCGGGGTCGGCACCGACATCGTCGCCGTGGCACGGCTTGGCAAGCTTTACGAGCGTCACGGCCAGCGGGCGCTGGATAAGCTGCTGGCGCCGGCCGAGCGCGCCGACTTTGAAAAAGCCAAAGACCCGGCGCGCTTTCTGGCCAAACGTTTTGCCGCCAAGGAAGCCTTCGGCAAGGCGCTCGGCATCGGCGTCGCTATGCCCGCCACGCTGCCCAATATTGCCGTAATCCACGACGCGCTTGGCAAGCCAGCCTTCGATTACGCCCCGAAACTCGCGCAGCTTCTCAAAGAACGCGGGCTGGTCGCCCATCTTTCAATCAGCGACGAACAGGATTACGCTCTGGCCTTCGTCGTTCTGGAACATACCTGACCCATGACTGCCCCGATAAATTTGCCGCATGGTCCGCTGATGATCGACATTGCCGGGCTGGAACTGACCGACCTTGATCGTGAACGCCTTGCGCACCCGCTGGTCGGCGGCCTCATCCTGTTTGGGCGCAACTACCATTCGCCCGAACAACTGTCGCGGCTGACTGCCGCCGTCCATGAGCTACGCTCGCCACCGCTACCCATCGCCATCGACCATGAAGGGGGCAGGGTGCAGCGCTGCCGTGAGGGATTCACCCGCCTGCCGCCAATGCGCCGCCTTGGCGAACTATGGGAGCGTAACCCGCAGGAGGCGCTGGCTGCCGCGCATGATATCGGTTTCGTACTGGCCGCCGAATTGCGGCTAAACGGGGTCGATCTGTCCTTCACGCCGGTGCTCGACCTCGACTGGGGGCGCAGCGGCGTGATTGGCGACCGTTCGTTTCATGGCGACCCGGCCGTCGTTGCGCAACTCGCCGGTGCCCTGATCGACGGTTTGCGCCGTGCCGGCATGGCCGCCTGCGGCAAGCATTTCCCCGGCCACGGCTGGGCCGAAGCCGACTCGCATATCGCCATTCCGGTCGACCAGCGCAGCCTGGCCGAACTGGCCAGCGATAT
>NZ_JBMOJE010000041.1:0-37390 GCF_049316945.1 Propionivibrio sp.
ATTCGGCCCGACCGTAATCGCCCAGCAAGCTGAGCTCCTACAAGGGCTGTCGGGCACCGAAGCACGTAGCGCGCAAAACTGACGCGTTTTTGTAGGAGCGCAGATTTCTGCGCGATGGGTTGATTCGGCCCGACCGTAATCGCCCAGCAAGCTGAGCTCCTACAAGGGCTGTCGGGCGCCGAAGTGCATGCTGGAGAGCCGCATGTTCATTGGCTTTCAGAGGCGTTAGTGGGGAATGGTAATAACCTGGCAGGGTCCGCAAATTCTTTTCTTTTCTTTGCGCACGCGGTATCTGGGTTGGGGTTGGATAAGTGGCTTGGTCTTTGTCGGCGATGCCGGGGTTTTTTAGATGCGGCCTTGCCCGAAAACAAATAATCCGCATGATAAAATCCTGCATCGTTGATTCAAGGAGTCAAGCCATGCGTTTTCTGGATGTTAAAACCGATTACGCCTTCAAGCGAGTTTTTGGTTCAGAAGGCTCCAAGCCGGTGCTGATCAGTTTTCTCAACGCCATTCTGAATTACCAGGGCGAATATGCGATTGTCGATCTGACCATCGTCGATCCTTACCAGATTCCCATGCTAATGGGCATGAAGGACACCTATGTCGATGTCAAAGCCGTCCTGGGTAACGGTAAGCACGTGATTATCGAAATGCAGGTGCTCAACGTGGCGGGCTTTGAGAAACGTATTCTCCATAATGCCGCCAAGGAATACGCCACCCAGTTGGTGAAGGGCGAGGATTACACGCTTCTCAACCCGGTCATCGCGCTGACCTTTACCGATTTCATCATGTTCGAAGGCAGTCAGGAGCCGATCAGCCGCTTCAGGCTCATCGAACGTGATCGCTTTATCGAATACAGCGACGATGTCGAACTGATGTTTGTCGAGTTACCCAAATTCACACTGGAACTGAACGCGCTCGACAGCATTCAAGATAAATGGATATTTTTCGTCAAGAATGCCGGCAGCCTGGAATACATCCCCGATACCCTCGCCAGTGTCCCCAGCATCAACGAAGCCTTCAGCCTGATCAATGAAGCCGCCATGAGCCGGGAAGAATTGGAGATTCAATTCAAGCGCCGTGATTTCATTATTTTGCAGCGCGGTTCACTGAAGTTGGCTGAGGAACGGGGTGTGGAAAAGGGGCGGGAAGAAGGGCTGGAAGAGGGCCGGGAAGAGGGCCGGGAAGAGGGCCGGGAAGAGGGCCGAAAACTTGGGGAGCTAACCAAAGCGCTGGAGGTTGCGAGCAACCTGCTGGACATTCTTGACGATGCTTCTATTGTCTCCATGACGGGTTTAAACGATGAACAGGTCAAACTGCTACGACTTGCCAAAAAGAGGTAATCGAAGAGGGGAACCTCAGCCCAGTAGGGTGCGCAAATTCTTTTCTTTGCGCACGCGGTATCTGGGTCACCGCAGGGCATGCCCGAGATTCGCATGTTTATTGGCTTGCGGGGCTCAGGAAAGCAGGAGGAAGTCTTGACCGGGCAGAGAAGGCTGCTTGGCGGTAGCCCGAACCTCTTTCATGCGACCTGGCCGGGTAGAGACTTCTAACGTGGCGCACGGGGAGCAGGGAATGTTGTGGCAGTTGGCTTTTTAAATCGCTCAGTGATCGCCGAATACTGCATCGAGGCTGGGTGCGTCCAATACGCGGTCGACCCAGCTTTCAAGCTGGTCGGTGGTGGCGGTATGCAGACGGGCACGGGCTGAGTCAGGTAGCGGGCCGAAGCGTTTGGTGAGCAGGCGCTCAATGACGAGCGCCTCCCCTTCAAGCTTGCCTTTGATCTCGCCTTGTTCGATACCTTGTTCGATGCCTTGCTGAATACCTTGCTTGCGGCCGCGCTCGGTGGCGAGGCGCTCTACACTGGTGACGTATCGCATTCGGGTTTCTCCTTCAATTTGTTCAATATCTTGCCATAGTTTTTGTTCGAGACCATCGGGTAGTCGCATCATCCAGCCCGGTAGGGTGCGCAAATTCTTTTCTTTGCGCACGCGGAATCTGGGTCACCGCAGGGCATGCCCGAGATTCGCATGTTTATTGGCTTGCGGGGCTCAGGAAAGCAGGAGGAAGTCTTGACCGGGCAGAGAAGGCTGCTTGGCGGTAGCCCGAACCTCTTTCATGCGACCTGGCCGGGTAGAGACTTCTAACGTGGCGCACGGGGAGCAGGGAATGTTGTGGCAGTTGGCTTTTTAAATCGCTCAGTGATCGCCGAATACTGCATCGAGGCTGGGTGCGTCCAATACGCGGTCGACCCAGCTTTCAAGCTGGTCGGTGGTGGCGGTATGCAGACGGGCACGGGCTGAGTCAGGTAGCGGGCCGAAGCGTTTGGTGAGCAGGCGCTCAATGACGAGCGCCTCCCCTTCAAGCTTGCCTTTGATCTCGCCTTGTTCGATACCTTGTTCGATACCTTGTTCGATGCCTTGTTCGATACCTTGTTCGATGCCTTGTTCGATGCCTTGCTGAATACCTTGCTTGCGGCCGCGCTCGGTGGCGAGGCGCTCTACACTGGTGACGTATCGCATTCGGGTTTCTCCTTCAATTTGTTCAATATCTTGCCATAGTTTTTGTTCGAGACCATCGGGTAGTCGCATCATCCAGTCGAGAATGGCAAACAGGTCGAGGATACGCTGTTTGTCCCATGCCTTTCGATAGAGCCGGCGAACGAGGGTACGTTTGGCCTGGTAGCGGGCGTCCGGGTCTTTTCGCGTCTGCCATGTGCGCAGGTGTGCGGCAGTGACCAGTGCGAAGGGGTTGGCGTCGTTTTCCAGTGCGTCGAGTTTGGGCGCGTAGTCAAGCAGCTTGACGACCGGGAAGTCGAGGCGGTGCCGACAGCCGAGGATATCAAAGCCGAAATGGTCGGGCCGCCAGTAGTCATCAGCGTCGGCCAGTACGGCCAGGCTGGCGATGGGACGTTCGAATCGATCGTAGAGTCTGTAGTTGTAGGTAAACATGCGCCGTGCAAAGTTGGTTTCGCGTTGGCCTTGCACTTCAACGTGAATGTAGATCCATTCTTCAGCCCCTGTGAGGAGTGTTACTTGCACCAGGGCATCGGCGAAGCGCTTGCCGATTTCGGCATCGCGCACCACTTGGCGTAATTCGGTATTAAGCGTTTGGTAACCGTAGCTCCAGTCGATGAGGGCATGCGCTTCGGGAAAGTAGAAGGCCATGAATTCGGGAAAGTAACGTTCCAGAGCGTCTTTCCAGGGGCTGTCGTAGTCGTCGGCAGGCAACAATGTGTCAAGTTCGGTCATGGCTTTGAAAGGCGCTCCTAATTATAAAAGGATGACGGGGCGGGTCGTAAATACCCCGTCGCTCCCGTGCAAGCTGGAATTTAACGGCGCACCTCTGGAAGGCTCACCCATTGGTCGTCTGCAATGGTGAGGCCGGGAGAGGCAATGAATACGCCACTCTTCAGCATTAAGCCTTGAAGGTTGTTTATTCATGCGGGTCTCCAGCCAATTGCTTGCTGAGTATTATTATTATTATTTGCTTGTCCAGGCCTCAAGCCAATCGGTCAAGTGGTCTTCCAGCATCCAGTTCTTTTCTACCTCGATGCGTAATGCGGCACCCCGGCGGGCGAGTTCGTCCCGGTCAGCAACATGTTCTCTGATCGCTTTGACCCACGGCGCGAATTTGTTCTTGACCAGCGTCACCGGCAGTTCGCCCTGGTAGGGATGAATGTTGGTGGCGATGACCGGGTAGCCAAGGATGCCGTATTCGAGCAACTTGAGGTTGGATTTGCATTCGTTGAACTGGTTTTGCTCCAAGGGCGCGATAGCCAGGTCGAGATCCAAGGCGGCCAAGGCTTCGGGATATTCGCTGAAAGGGACGCCGTGGTGGTATTCGCTAATGAAGGGCCGTAATTGCGAGGGGCAGTGACCCATGAATATCCAGTCAACTTCCGCTGCCAAGTTCTGCACAACGTCGGCGATGATCAGCAGGTCGCCGGTGTGGCTGACGGATCCGCTCCAACCGACGCGCGGGCGGCGGTGGTTTTTGTACGGTTTGGCGAGGTTTTGCCAGCGTTCGCGTGACAACCGATTGGGCACGACGAGGATTTTATGGTGATAGTTGTCGTAAGCGACCTTGAGGGCCTCGGTAGATACGATGAAGGTGTCGACCAGGCCGAGGGCTTTTCTCAGGCGATTGCTTATGTCCTTTGGAATTTCGCCACGGTGCACGCTATTTTTGGGAATATCCGTGACCAGGTCATCCAATTCAAAGTGGACGGGAAAACTGAAATGTCGTCGGATTTCCGCTGTACGTTCGATTTGCGGGTCGGTTAGTTGGCGTTGGAGTACAAGGGCATCCGGAGCGATGCGTGCCAGTTCGGGAACGCTGAAGGCTGCTGATGAATACTCGACTGTCGCCTTGTAGTGCTGATTAAGGGTAATAGCCGGCAGTATGATGCGGTAGTGGCCACAGCCGTGCGTATCGGCAACGGCCGCCAGAATTTTCGGTAAAGGTCGCCACGGCAAATGATCTTTGAAAAGTGCTGGCCGGGTTTCAAGCTCGAAGGGTGGCCCGGCCATCGATAGTGCGGGGTGATAGGCCGGGTCGCGAGCAAGTAGCGGAAGGTGCCGGGCGTAAATTGTGTCCAGCCTATGGCTGTCGAGCGGCGGCGCTGCTTGATCGGAAGCATCTTTAACGCCTGCTTCTGCAATCGCATCTGCTTGTCGGCACAGTATGCTGACATAGGGCGTCCACAGGCAGGCCAGTCCGGCGGTAGTTAAGCGTAAGGTTAAGTCGAGTGCGGCCAGATCCGCATCGATTTCAGTGCTGTCAAAACCCTGTGCCGCACGATAGACCTCGCTGCGCAAAACCAGGCAGCCAAAAGGCAAGGCGGAGAATCGCTGGACTTGGTGTGCGCGCCCATCTGGGCCTGAGTCTGAAAGTGTTCTGCCGGCGAAGGCGTCGCTGGATGATCCGCCACAGCCGGCAATCAGGGCGCTGCGAACAATTTCTCCTTTGGCATTAAGCAAGCGCGGCGCTACGACGCCGATCTCCGGGCGCCACGCGTTGGCTACCAGGTTCTCCAGCCAGTCGGGGGACAGTGGGGAGCAGTTGGCATCAAGGCACACCAAAACCTCGCCGCTCGCCTGTGCTGCCAGCAGGTTGAAGAGTGCGGGTGGGGTGGCGGGTTCGGGCTGGGTGAAAACTTTCAGCCGATCATCGTCCAGTTGATCGAGATCTGCGAGATAGGCGCGTAAAGCAGAGTCGCGGATCGGATTGTCGAGGAGAAGCAGTTCAAAATCAGCGTAACGAGTCTTTTCAAAAATGGCTTCGATGGTTTCCTGAACCAGTGGCAATTGATCCGAGATGAGCAAGAGGATGGAGACGCGGGGCCATTTTTGTAGCGTTCGATCGATACGGAAGCTGCCCAGTTGCCAACCGCTGGCAATTGTTGCTGTTTTCCCGGTTCGATCAAGATGGGCCTGGATCGCTTTTTGCCGGGCGGCGACTAAGGTGCCGCCAGGCAAGTCATTGTCGTTACCGGTGGGGGGGCGGTGGCAGGCAGGGTTCGGCAGGTGTGCGAAGGCAAGCGAGCCGTTGGTTTCATACAGCTTGAGTGCAAGATCGTGAATTTCGGCACCGCGCAGCGATTGGTCAAAGCCGCCCAGTCGATTGAGTGTTTCACGGCGGAACAGGGTGAGACCTTCAAGGTAGCACCAGCCGAGCAGCAGATCCGGGTCAAAGTCTGGTTTCAGGCGTGGTTGGCTAATGCTATCCAGGAGCAGCGTATCGTCGTCGGTGTACAGACACTCTGCATCCGGGTGGCGATGGGCCAGTTCCATGAGGCGTAACAGCGCCGTTTCTTCAAGCTTGTCACCGGGGAACAAGCGACCGATCCATTGGCTAGTGCTGTTGGCGAGCACACGATTGGCTGCGCCAAGCAGGGTTTCATCTACGTTCTTGATTAGCCAGCGCAGTCGATCATTCGATGAAAATCCTTCTGGCGGCGGTAAGTCGGAGATGATGGTCAAGGTGCCGGAATAAAGTTGATTAGCCAGATAACCGATGGTGGCGATGACGGCCGCCGTATTGCCGCTGGTGTCGAACAGCATGAGTTCGATTTCCGGCAGTGACTGCCAAGTCGCCAAGTGTTGATCCCACAGCAAACCAAAACCATGCTCAAGTGTTGGTCGTGATTCTGTGATATAGACTTGGTAGGGGTCGATCTGCGAATAGAGTTCCATATCCTGTGCTAGCGCACCGGTTTGCGCCAGAATATAAAACTGCAAGCTGCAAAGTTCTTTAAGCTCCTCTTGCGTTACGTCCCTGAGCGACATGCGCCCAAACTCAACGTTAAGTGACGCCTTGCCTGGGTTGGCGTTATAAAACCCTTGCAAGCGAGCATCAATACCGTAGACCAGTTTGCGAATGTGGTAGCCGGTTTCGTGAAAGAAGCGGCGTAATTCGCGCAAGGTGAAGAAGCGGATATGGGTAACATCCAGCAAGCCAGCGGGTTCGTAACGCCAATAACCCGCCGCCAGATCCTCCATGAGTTTGAGGTTGCGGACGTTGGGGATGCTGGCGATGATCTGGCCATCGGAACTGAGGTAACGTTGCAGACGGGTGAGCACCGCCCAAGGGTCGTACATGTGCTCCAGAACGTCGGCCACGATAACCGTGTCGATGTCGCCAGGGCGAATGCCCGCCGCTTCGAAGTCGATATCCTCGAATTTACCCACCAGCACGGTGTCGAGCCGAGTCGCCGCAATGGCGGCAGCGGCGCGGTTCATCTCGATGCCGATGACACGGGCCTTGGGGTATTTTTCCTTGATGTAGGCACCGGTGCCGCCAGCGGCGCAGCCGATATCCAGCGCACAACGGATGGGGCGAGGTGACATCTCCACCAAGTCTTTGCGTGCGCCGCCGTGGTAACCCGTGGCGTTGATGTCCTCGACGCCTAGATGGGTTTTCCAAACCGGAATTTGTCGCTGCTTGGGTGGCGCTGGATCGGGTTGGTACGGAATAATCGCAGGATTTTTCAGTGCCAACTCCGCCATCAGTTGAGCGATTCGTGCTGAAGCGTTTTGTTGGTGCCCGGCGTTGATGCGTGGTAAGGCTGCAGCCATTTGCGCCGGAATGCTTTCGTCAAGCAGTGTCGCTAGAATGGTGTCGGCCAGATTCTCGGCAGTGGCTTGGCGAATGCCGCAATCGCCGGGGAAAGCAAAGCCGAAAGGGTGGTCGCAGCTGGCAATCAGGTTGACTGTGCGTGTACCTACGCAGAGGGCTTCAATTGACAAGCCAGAATTGGTGGCGACGATCAAGTCAGCCCCGAGCAGGTAGGGCAGGGGTCGCTCTGTTATGATCTGCGAGCTAGTGGGTGTGTCTGCCGCATAGGCATATTGGTTGTCTGATATACCGAAGCGAGCGGCTACTGCCTGTACCAGTAACTTTCCATCAGGGCCCGTAGCTGGGCGGTCCTTGATGATGTGCTGAACCTTGTCGCCAAGTGTTTGAATGGCGGAAAAATAAGCGGAGAGTGCAATTGTGGCAAGGGCAGGCTCTTCAAGCGTTGATAGATTGCTAGCCCAAGTTGTGCCGTAGACCACAATGGGTTTGGCTGGTTCGAATCCATGCCATGCGCAAATCTGTTTCCGCCAGTAATGGCGGTTATCTCGATGTTGAGCAAGTGCATCGAATTGAGGTAACCCGGTGCAATAGATACGTTCCTTTACGAATCTGGCATCAATCAATAACTCCCTGTCGATTGGGCCAAATACTGCTATGGCGTCGGAGTTCTGTTCGGCATGCACCCCACTTATTGGAGTTACAAATGGATTGTGCGCAACATGCAAACTGGTGATGAACCTCTTTCTAGCCCATAGTGCAACGGTTTTAGATATAGGCATCCAGTCTTCATTGAGTAAGACAAGTTCGACAGGGTGCTCGGCGGCTAATTCATCGAGAGTGGAAACCGTGCTTATCAGAATGGGAAGCAAAGCGCTTGCACTTGATGCTATAGCGCCAATTGCTGCAGCATTTTCGATCTGGCGAGTATCAAGGTGGTCAAGGCACCTATTTACATCCGCCAGCATGGCTACGCTGGTATCGTTTATGGCGGCACGCCGCCCCGCTGATCGGATATCGTTCGCGATTACAATCTTGCTGTTGTAGCGAGTACCAAGCTCTTCCAGTTCGGGCGAGTGGTAGTAGCTGAGCGTGATGATCAGTCGCGGACCATTCATTTCCAGATACTTGTTGAGTATTTCGAGGTTCTTCGGCCAGAGAAGATAAATAATCGCATTCATGGTATCAGTCATGATTGGAGTGCGTTGGAAGGGCATCGAGTACCAATGAAGGCATGGCATTGTATTGCAGTGCGCTTGCCAGCGATATGCCACGATAGACTAAAGCTTGAGCCAGCGTGGAGATTCCTCCGGCTTCTCTGAGGCTTTTGATAAGCCTCTCATCCGTTTGCGATTTTTCCCGCCAAAGGCAGAACGTAACCGATACGGTTTCAGGTAGCCATGTCAGCATTTCGGCAGTAGAGTCCCCTCCCCGCTGTAGGGTATCCATCCAGATCATAAACAGGAAATGTTGATTTGGCAGGTACTTAATAAAATCGCTAAAGCTGGCGTGCCAGCTTTCAAGCGAAAGAGGGCTTTGTGCGCCATGAGTATCAAGAAAATCGAGAAAGGCACCGAAGCGGTGATCCGTATCTCTCCAAGTCAGGCGGCGTTGCCATAAGACCTTGCGCCCCGTAGGCAGATTGGCAACCAGTAGATTGAGTCCTTCACTGTCTTTAGGCCAGAGGAATGCAATAGGTGTTGTTATCATAAATTGGCAGGTAAGGTTATTTTTTTGGTTTGGGGAAGAGTTCAAATTGGTGCTGTCAGGCAAGTAAATTCCAGGCGATTGGGGTGCAACCCTTGATTGGGCATCGAGCCTTTCGACCGATGCACATTTCAAGATAACGCGGCGGCAAACCAAATCCAGGTCGGATGATACGGATATTTTCTGCAGTGAACGACTCATCGGTGGTGATGTCGCGGCAGGCATAGATGGAGCGTCGGAATGCGAGAGATTTTTGTTCCGCCTCGCTGCAGGCTCCGTAGCGGACTTGCCCGAGTGCTCGCCAGGCGCGTTCTGTCTCCTCTACCAGCGATTTGAGTTCTGCCGGTTCGATAGAGAAGGCAGCATCGACACCTCCGACGGACCGTGCCGATGTGAATTTTTCGATAACTGTCGCCCCGAGGGCGAAGGCTGACACCGAAACACCGATGCCCATGGTGTGATCCGATAGTCCAACTTTGCAGTTTGTAAGTTGTAGCAGGTGAGGAATGGTGCTGAGGTTGGTGTTTATGGGAGATGCCGGATAGGTGCTGGTGCATTTTAGGAGGACGACGTCATGGCAGCCTGTAGAGCGTGCAGTTCTTACAGTCTCGTCGATCTCGGCGGCGGTGGCCATGCCGGTGGAAATGCTCATCGGTTTTCCTGTAGCCGCAACCTTGCGGACAAGGGGCAGGTCGGTCATTTCGAATGAGGCAATTTTGTAGCAGGGCACGTGTTATTGCCCTTGGCGGCAAAATAATTCAGCACGGAATAAGGGTTTTGCAAGAGGCTCAATAGTACAGATCTTCTACAGAGTTATTTTGAGGGTAATAAACCAAATCATAATAATCAGCTGCTTCGGCTGTAAGTATCTGCTTGAGTATCACAGCCTGAAAGGGCGTACGACATAAGAACAACGCTTTCTCTGGTGTTTGACATACTGGCTGAACAGTCATATTTATTATGAAGTGAATAGCAATTATGTGGTCGCAAGGAACACGCGCTTGATCGTGCGCTTGGTGTCAATCTCACAACCGCCAGCGGCAAGGCTGATTTGTTTCATATTCGTTTAACGCTCCGGCATCTCACTGGATGTCAAGGTTATCAAAGTATCCCTAAGTCTGAATTGCTATGAACTCTGCTATTTCATCGACAACTGCCAACTCCAAATCCGGGTAAATCGGTAGACAAAGGACCTGCTGCGCTGCTGCAGTTGCCACGGGGAGTTTCTCGCGATTGGCTGATGGCAGACTGCGATACATAGCGAAGTCAGTTATCAATGGATAGAAGTAACGACGGCAATGTATGCCTTTATCTTTAAATCGCTGCCACAATGCGTCTCTACTGAGTGGATAGTCAGCCTGTACGAGAATAGGAAAGTACGAGTGATTCGGCACTTTCTCCCCCGCGTCCCCAAGGCAGCGAATACCTTTTACCGTCTTCAAGCGAGCACGGTAGGTGGCATCAATTTTCCCCCGGCGAAAAATTAACCTATCGATGTACTGCAACTGCAACAACCCAAGAGCTGAACCAAACTCGCTTAATTTACCATTAATCCCAGTGTCAATAACCTCCAGTTCGCCACAATAACCGAAGTTCTTTAATCGGTCAATTCGATCTTTCGTTTTGGCGTCAGGACAAATGATCGCGCCACCTTCAAATGTATTAAATACTTTCGTAGCGTGAAAACTCAACACCGATAGGTCACCATGGATCAGCACACTTCCGCCCTCTCCTTGCACCCCAAAAGCATGTGCAGCATCGTAAATAACCTTAAGATTATAGTTGTCAGCAATTCTCTGGATCGCCTCGACATCACAAGGGTGACCGTACACGTGCACCGGCATAATGGCAGTAGTCCTTGGTGTAATTGCCACCTCAATTTTGTTCGGATCGAGGTTAAGTGTATCTGGGTCTATATCCACAAACACGGGGGTTATACCATTCCACAACAATGAGTGCGCCGTGGCTACGAACGAATACGGGGTCGTAATGACTTCACCAGAAATGCGCAAGGCTTGCAATGCCGTTAACAATGCAATAGTACCGTTAGCAAACAACGCGAGGTGATCAACGCCAAGATACTCGCATAGTGCGCGCTCAAATCGCTGGTGATAACCCCCCCCATTAGTCAGAACCCTATTCTCCCAGATTTCTTCGAGATAGGGCACAAATTCAGAAAGCGGGGGGAGAAATGGTCGTGTAACAAAAATTGATCTATTAGACATAAAAAAGCCAGTTATTGAGCGATGAATTCCAGTTGAAATGAACAATACAAAATAATGATCTAATATTGATTTTTAACATATTCTAACAAATTTCTATTAGTAACTGGATCGCCGAGAATATCACGATAAACGCTATACATCTGTGTCGGCACACCAAAGGTTGTAGCCCCAATTTCACTATGTACAAACCTAATCTTTGATAACCAATCAGCCTCCAGCTGCTGAACCTGAAAGTGATTCGTCGCGACAAAACCATGCTGGTAGGCCTCGTTTATCTTTGATGCCACAAAGGAATTTTCCGCCTTTTCAATGGGAATATCCTTAATTACATCACGGTCTGGTCTAAACAAGGTATACGGGTTAACGGAGTTAGGCGAAATAATTTGTTTTGCAATAAACTCCGAAATCAGTGGCGCAAGATGAAAGCCATCTCGCTTTGTCCCCGTTATGATAAATAAGTTAGAACCATCTACCCTTCCCAATAGCGGATAACCATCCAAAGCAATTGGTCGATTGCCAACATTAACGCCAATCAATTCGGCATTATAAAACTCTTGATTTACCTCCTTAATTGCACTATGCAACAAATGGGAAACGCTTACAATTCTCCCATAAAACCTCGGATTCAGAGTGGTAACGCTGCTAGCACCAATTAGAATGTGATTTCTAGGCCAATTCGGTCCTTTAAAATATGGCGCGGTATAAATTCCGCAGCCACCACCTCGATTTGGAGATCGAATAACATTCGAGTGTTTTTCGTTAATGGATCTGATTTCAATTGATACCCCAACAGAACTAAATACTGGCGGAATTAGATTAGCGTATGGTGTATTTTCGATGAGCCCAGTAACACCGACGCCGTTAGCTAGCAAAACATTTTCACCAACTATCTTTACCCCGCTTGAAACGGTAACTGACTCGACCATATCAATTCCATTAAAGTTCAACACCGTCACTACATCATCGATATATTTCACCTTGGGGTTGGAATACAAAATATTCTCAAGCTTATTCAGAACAATCTTCGGATTCAACCACCCCTCATTTGGAATTAATAATGCTCTTTGCGCTCTTGAGCGGGCCTCAGGGAAGTAGTTCGGTATACTATCCGGTTCGACTTCGAAAAATGACTCATTAAACTCCTTCAGCCCAGCTATAACTGCATTGTAATTTAAATCCTCTAGATGATTAGTAGTTGAGTTATTAATTACGTAAGTACCTCGACCAAAACATCCACCTGTCAAAATTTGACAAGACGCACACTCTACCGGCAACAAATCACCCGCATACTCGATTAATTCTCGTTCAAAACTTGGCCACATTTGCGCTGCCAAATGGCTCATTCCAAAATACTCCAAGCTCTCTTTACTTTCCAAACTTCCATGTTCCAGTTCTGCGAACGAATTAAGCATAGCCGCTGCCGCTGGTGTTGCGCCCCCAGTCCGCGCCCTTGGTCCAATAATAACCAATTCACTATCGCCCTGTTTCAGTAATCTGAAAGCTGTGCTTAGTGCTAAAATACCATTTCCAATGATAATAATTTTCATTTCAAAATCTCCTTAAAGACTGAGTTCTTAATCCAAGCAAGAAACCAAGCTCGATATCTGACAAGTCCAACCAACCAGAAGTACGGGACTGCCACAAGTGGATTCCCATAATATAAGGATTTGCAAGGATATATCACAAAATAACGCAATAAGACATGCGTTAAACTCTTCAATTTTCGAACAGTGGACCATCTGCCATAATTGTTGCAATAGAACTCGTAATC
This sequence comes from Propionivibrio sp., assembly GCF_049316945.1. Taxonomy (GTDB): domain Bacteria; phylum Pseudomonadota; class Gammaproteobacteria; order Burkholderiales; family Rhodocyclaceae; genus Propionivibrio. The sequence continues at coordinate 12,784 of NZ_JBMOJE010000041.1, forward strand.
ACCCTCACCATAATTGGTATGGCGTTTCATGAATTTTGAAAAATCGATTTCCTGCATTTCGTAAGCCATTGTGTAACCAACTCCCACAGTTAACTTCAATGCTTTACCCACTTCCCCTCTTTGTGTATCAAATGAGAACCCCTGAGACTTATTGGTAACTTTAAGCAATTGATCCAAGTATTCATAGCGCCATATTTGAGGACAAGCTATCAGCGGTCTAATACCCTTTTTACTGAAGTGAATTTTGTAGAATTCCCCATGTCCAACTTCAAAGAAATTTCTTCTATTTGGGTAAGCCAGTTGAGCCTGTAAACCATGAAATTCACTTGCCAAATATTCAACAAATAGGTCATTTAGGAAGCTTTCTGGATACACGTGATCAGACTCCGCAAGAAACACGTGATCATACTCAACCAGGTTCATTCCATACAATGTTTGATTCAGCATACCCCTATGAGATTGATACACCTTATCAGTATATTGAGCTGCTATTTCAATAGTTGAATCAATCGATCCACCATCAACTACAATAATTTCCGACGGAGATGATTTCAAGATGCTATTCAACATCTGCCCAATACACTTAGAGTCATTTAGGCAAATCAATACAACGCTGACGCCATGTTTCTTTTTGCAAATATTTTGCATATTAGTGCCCTTACCTTGCGAATATTAGAAGTTGTCCGAAGAACTGTGAGCTTCGAAAACTACCACTTTCATAGCCAACATAGTATACTTATATTTCCTCGAAACCGGTCATCTTCATCAAAGCGATGGCATCTCTTTCTGAATGAATAAAGACTCTTGTCGAGTTCCCTGAATTTCTTAGAATGAAGTAACCGGCTTCAGCCTTACTTAAAATATCTTTTAGGTAGTTTCTGGCAACTGAAATGAACCCGTAGTTCTGTATGTTATAACGATTGTTTACATCAAAAATAAAGTAGCCATCAGGCTCCAGTAACTGGAAAATCTTGGCAGCAAATTCATGTCTGTTAGTTACATGCCCTAGTACATTCCAAAGAGATAGAACGTGTGAGAAGCTACTTTTTGGAAAATCACAGTCTTTCAGATCTCTATTGCAAAAATTGGATTTAGGGAAATTGCTTTGTGCAATATTTATTAGCTTCGTGGATGGTTCAATTATACTTAAAGACAAGTAGTTAACATCTTGCAGTATGTTCAATAGTCTTTTCCCGTCGCCAGTGCCAACATCAAGTATGTTGGTACAGAGTTGACTTCTAAGCCAATCCCTAACCCATTCATTAATTGATATAATATATTGCTTCCTCTTTTCGGTCTCACGAGAATAGCTATTTGCTATCGCGTCATAGTACTCAGTACTAGTGCTTATATTTATTTTTTCAATTGGCCTGCTTTTACTCATGCCCATAATAAACCTTGGTGATCAATGTTAAAGGATCGGTCGTTTGTGTGTTCTCCACATGCATAAGTCCATTACACCGTGAAGCGCTTCATACTTTCTAGCAATTTTGAATTCATCATCACACATCACCTGAGGCTAACGACTTTCGAGCTACTTGTAAAAGTAATTTCCTGACAGTTACAAACGATAATGGCGCCTGCCCGCCTAGCCATTTTGCTTGTTCCAGCTGTTAACCCGTCATCGACAATAATTGGAACATCATAAGACGCTACCGATTCGACGACGCTAACGATAGTCGCTGATTCGTTAAGCGCGGGGATCACAATAGCCACCCGATAACTATCAAAACAGGCCTCGACTATTTCAGAATCTGTTATCGATGTGTAATTTGACTCTGTCATTTTATAAAGGCCGCGTTGTAGATGAGGATTACACTCGAAGGTAACAAACGAACCAGTGATCTGATCAATTTATCGCCAATTGTAGAGCGCATTAAAATTTGTTTCTTTCCGAGTACACGGATACAATCAGTAAGTGCAAATTTCATTAACTGAGGTCTAGGTCGCTAATAATGTTTAACTTCATTGCTTCTTGAACTGGCAGTCGGGGCCCAGGAATTGCAAACAACTTAGCCAAGTTGAAAAATATCAGATTTACACCTATATAAATACTTGGCATGATAAATTTCAGATTTCCACTCCACTGGGTCGACATAAATCTAAATTAGCAGAGAGTTTGCGGCGCACGTGCAAATTGACCAATCGTTGCAAAACTCAGGCTCCTTAGCTAGGCCCGATAAAAGTTGGGAGCGAGGCCCCAACAATAACCTCGTCGGTTTGCCACATCAATTTTCTTCCAGCAAATGTTCAATGGTTTCAGTCACACAGGAGGACCTTACAGTGATTCGAAACAAGTTGAATAGCCCACCCATGAAATGACTTACACATAAAACTCCCCCGAAGGTTTTTCAACAGTCTATAGATCGCGTTGTGCTTCGAACATGAACCAGCCTAATCCTTTAGCTGAATTAAATTGGTGGGTGGTTGCTCAGGCCAGACTGGGAGCAAGTCGCTAGTCGAAGAGGCTCTAGCGTAATCCCAGGACAGTAAAGTCGGATAACCCTTTATTAACGGCATGGATACATACGGAGTATCCTCCCCCTCGCCCAGATGTCTTGCCCACGGTATTATTGATTGCATGGACAGGGCTTCTGTGCATCTTGTCAACCAGGATTGATGGTACCTTGTTTCGCAAATATAAGCTTTAGAGCCTGTGCATAAAAATGGAATATATTCAAAATTCAGAATGAATTTTGAATATCCTATTGCAACGCCTGGAAATATGGATTGACAGTAATCATCACACACAATAACTCCCCCTTCATGAAGATGTATTGTTGCTTTAACTAAATCGTTATAAACAGCATCCTCAGTATGAAGACCGTCTATGTGGATAAGAGAAGCCTTTTGTTTTGAAAGGTTCAATTCATTCCATGAATCCAATAAATCGAATTTTAGACCACTCATTCTAGCGAGCATGCGCGCTTTCAGTTTTGACATATTTGGAAAAGGGTCTATCCCGATAGCAGTGCTTCCAAGTACATTTTTTAATATATTTAGTGTGTATGCTCCATTTAATACGCCGCACTCAATAAGCAGTCTTGACTCTGGGTTGAATGTTTCTAAAATTGCAACTGATATGAGCGCCTCCTTGGGTATCAACCACTCATCTCTCCCACTTGGTAGATGGTTTAGTTTTCGTAACTTCATAAAGAATTCCTTAGGTTTTATATTAACAATCTAAAACATGTAGTTAACATATATGAGCCTCTTGCAAAAGTGGTTTTCAATAACTTCCGTACTTTCGTTTTTGCCGTTTGAGGGCGAATTTTTGAGGCAGGCCGGGTTTACGGGATGGTTTTTTAGCTAAAAGGCATTTTTTGGCGATTTTTGGACAAAGAGGCCCCTGCATCGACAACTGCATGGACGAAAAAGGAGCCGTGGCGAACGTCATCCTCGCAATCGCATCAATTGATCGGACGACAGGGCCAGGATGCCGAACATCAGGTGCGACATGACTTTGATGTCACCCTTGACCCGGATGGTATTGCCACCGAATTCGTCCTTGAGGCGCGCATTGGTTCGTTCGGCGACAGTTCGCTCGTTGTCCCACAGGGATTTCCGTTGGTCATAGCGGATGGCGTCGGGCGGCTCGAATTCGTCTTTCAGTCCGCCCCGGGGGTTGTGGTCAATCAGGGGAACGTGGTTCAGACTCCGACGGTGTTCATGCAACTCGAAACTACAATAGGCGGCATCCATCACATCATAGAGATTGATGACCCGCTGCCCACTGATCAGCGACAGCGGGATGGCCGCCAGGCTATCGTGCATGGAGGCGGAAGACAGCAGCGCCGAAATCGGTACGCCGCAATCGGCGGTATCGATGTGCAATTTGTAGCCGTTCCATCCGTTTTTGTAGCTTTGGGCATTGCACTTGGCGCCGCGGTCGCCACCAACCTCGTCTTTTAACTCGGGTAGCAATTCGTGCTGAATAAGGTTCCACCGTTGCATCATTTGTTCGGGTCGGGTATTATCCATGGTAGCTTAATAACGCATTGATTAAAAAGCGCTATTATAATAAATCCGCATGCCTTTCAGGCGTGTTTTGCCCTTGGCGGCAAAATAATTCAGCACGTAATAAGGGTTTTGCAAGAGGCTCTGTAGTGAGTACGATCAGGTTTCGTGATGGTGTTTTGTAGTGTCAGAATTATACGTAGCGCCATAAATAATTCAGTGTTTCTCTGGTAAATTCTTGTTTTGGCGAACAACACGCGAAAACAGTCCAAGAAAACACAATTTGACGTTCTATTGAGCCTCCCAACCCCGCGCGCGGGTCAGGCGCTCTCGAAGAAACAGTGTTCGTGCAGTCTTGAGATACGCGCTGCTTGACCCACATAGTTAACGGCAGCGCCGATATGACCGACCTACCATTGGTGTGAGTTCAAGCGAGCCCGTTTTTGAGCATGGTCCGGGAATCGTCGGCGACAGTGGTGAGCGCAGAGATGTGCATTCCGTTTACGAGATCGAGTCGATTTTCGACGTTTCCCATGGCGCTGCCATTGATTAACCATTGAGGAGCAGATCATGGCCATGCGCACACGAGAGGACGAGGTGGTGTTTCCCAATGCTGCGGGAATTGATGTCGGGGGATCAAGCCACTGGGTGGCGGTGCCGCGACATGCGGCCGAAGAATCGGTACGCGAGTTCGGCCCGATGACCGACGACCTGAACGCGATGGCCGACTGGTTGCTGGCCTGTGGTGTCGATACGGTGGCCTCGAGTCCACCGGCGTCTATTGGATTCCTGTGTATGAAGTGCTTGAACAGCGCGGCCTGTAGGTCTGGCTGGTGGATGCGCGGCAGATGAAGTACGTTCCCGGTCGCAAGAGCGATGTGCAGGACTGCCAGTGGCTGCAAAAGCTGATGAGCCTGGGCTTGCTGCGTGCCGCCTGGCGCCCTGAAGGCGACGTGTGCGTCGTGCGCGCGGTAGCCCGTCAACGCGAGGTTTTGATCGCCGAGCAGGCCAGTTGGATCCAACGCATGCAGAAAGCGCTGGTGCAGATGAACATTCAGCTTACCGAGGTGTTGACCGACGTCATGGGGACGACCGGCCAGGCGATCATCCGCGCCATCGTGGCCGGGGAACGCGATCCTGGCGCGCTCGCCAAGCACCGCGACCGCCGCGTCAAGGCCAGTGCCAGCGAAATTGCCAAGACGCTGACCGGCAACTGGCGCGACGAGCACCTGTTCGTGCTCGGCCAGGCGCTGGCGATGTACGACGACATCGCCCGGCATCTGGCCGAGTGCGACGCAAAGCTCCACGCCTTGCTGCGTGATCTCGGGTAGCGCAACATTGATCTGGGGATGGCCCCGCGGACGGGCAGCAAGCTGCGCCAGGACTTCGATATCCGCCAGATGCTCGCCAATTGGGCTGGCGTCGACCTCACACGCATCAATGGACTGGGCCTGACGGCGGTGATGAAAATACTCTCCGAAATCGGCCCCGACCTGAGCCACTTCGCCACCGTCAAACAATTTTGTTCGTGGCTTGGACTCTGCCCAGGCACCAAGATTAGCGGCGGCAAGGTCCTCTCCGCCAAGACCAGGCGCTCGGCCAACCGGGTTCGCCAGGCGTTGAAGATGGCGGCGATGAGCCTGGCGCACAGCGACTCCGCACTCGGCGCGTTCTATCGCCGCCTCTGCCGCCGCATGGACAAGCCGCGCGCCAACACCGCCACGGCCCACAAACTCGCGCGCATGGTGTACTTCATGCTGACCCGCGGCGAAGACTTCGTCGACCAGGGACAGCAGCGCTACGAAGAACAGCAGCGCCGGCGCAGCATCGCCGCACTCAAGCGTCGCGCCACCGCGCTTGGTTTCGATATCAATCCGACCACCGTGCCCGCATGAAAACGACTTGAACCCGTTCTGCTTCTTACGAGAAAAGTTAGATTTACCGGGGTTTCAAAATGCGCTACCAGACATCACATTTACGAGCAAAATGATTAAAAAAACACCAGTAGTAAATATTCGGCAAACCCGTCGATAAAAATTATCCGGTCAGCCTATATTTGAAATCATGTTGCAAAGGGTAAACCCAAATACTCTTAATCGGGACACTCTGTTTGCCGGCGGGATCAAGTTTACCTCGCCCTTGCGTTTTGCCGATTTGATTCCAATTTGCAGCTCGATAGCAAGTGCCATTGAAGCGATCTATTTCGACAAAGGTTTCCAGCAACAGCGGACAACAGCGGACTATAGCTATAGCGAAGTTGCCAATCCTCCGCCAGTTGCCTTGCTGCTAACCCCAAAACCTTGGATGCCAGATTATCAGAGCATACCCATGGCAGGATCAGAAACCGCGCATTGCTGACGACCAGATGCAGATTTTTTTGACGTTGCTCATGAGACCAGCCAATGAATTTGTCGCGTGAGGCGCACAGCCAAGTAGCCGCACCAAAGCCCAGGAGCACTACAGATGATCACCAGCACTGACCCAATAGCGCAATTGCGCACCGGGTAGTGTTTTATGCCCAAGATAGTGGTAGCGGTGTATATATTCATTCCACAGGCGTGTGTCCGCGCGGTCGCCGACCTGCCGTAGTTGCAAACGTGGCAACTCATGAACGGGCTAAGAATATCCGTCTCCCTAAATCAACCCAGGTTGACGGCTTATTTCCGATAGTTATTCTATAGTTGAAGTCATGAATACTACACAAGATAAGATCCTCATAGTTTGGATTAATGCTTTAAATAACATTTGTATTTATAGTTTTTATGAGCGTTATTTGGCATGGAATCCTCCAAAAAAATCTCGTAATTATTTCGGAGTAAAGTTTTATGATGAATTGGATTTTGGTAAAGGTACATAACAGAATTGAAAATTTGTTCAGCAACTTTCAAACTTCTCTCCAATACGGGGGCAGCATAAGAATTCTTATTAAAAATGAAAATTGTTGTCTTTTCAGGCGCAATACCATTTTTTGTAAGTATTTCTTTGATTCTTAAAGCCCAATTGGATTCCTCGGCATTACCTAGGATGGTGAATAACTTGCTGTTATTTTTGGAAAATAATTTTGATAGATTTTTATCGCACAAATCTTTGAGGTAAGAATCAAGCTCCACACCTCCAGAAAAATCAAATAAGTTTGTCTCATGAGCTTGAATAACTGTTTTTCCAGATCCGCAGCCCAAATCAACAAAAACAATTTTTCTGTCAAAGTCGGTGTAACGAATTGCAGAGGTATAATAATCCAAACTCATTCTAATCATCTCTTGAGATACGGAGGTATAAACAGGTGAATACCACATATACTGATCATTTTGGTAGCCATCAGTTTTAATAGTTCGAGTATTGATTCCGCCTCTAGCAATGTCAAACAGGTCAATTTCTTTAAAAGTATCATAGACCCTTGCCATTCCCCGGAGTCCGCCGCCGTGATGTTTGTATATTGTCAAATATTTTTTCATTTTTTTCCTCTTATGTAAATTCTATGGGTTGGCCGAATATTTACAATTCCCTACCGAGCTTTTCCAGGCAAGGGAAGCTTGCCCATTTGTCTAACCAGCCAATGGAAAGGAGTTAAGCAGACCGAAGAATAGTGAGTCGTACCAGCGCCCCTGAGTCCAGTGAGTTTGCCTGTGGCGACCATCGAGATCATCATAGCACGGATTATTTTGTAATTGCCCGAAAGCCTTTGCCCAAATCTTGACTGACCGCTACGCTCCCGCACATCAAACGCTATTTCCCCCACCCGATATCCCTTCATTGCTGCAAAGATGGTCAGCTCAGTGCCATGTAAAAACCATTCTCCCCTCATAGCAACTAAGGTCTTTTGTACCGTTGAACGGTTGATGAAAACGATGGTAACGATATCGACAAAAGTCAGAAACTCTTGCGCGCAAATTCCAAACTCGCTTACTATTCAAAAAACAACGCTCAAAGCGTCATTCAAAGTTGCACCAACTTTAATTCCATCAAATTTCGGGAAATTGAAAGATTCTTCGATCTCTCGCAAAATTTCAGATGAAATGAAGATACTTTTGTCTGACATTTTTATGATAGCAATTATTCTAATTTTTAACTCTAATCAATAATCACAAATTATTATTCTTCCTGAATATCTGCGACTGTGAACGTTAAACGTTTTCCATCCGCTGTACGGAAAAATGCATTAGGATAAGGATCTGCAAGCATACGAATCTTATTATATAAATATACGGAGTCCTTCTCAATTAGTTCATTTAAAGTAATCTCACTATCCTCTGGTTTTCGGCGTTTACAGTAGGTTGCATTAGTATGATCTTGTGGCGAGGGATTAAAATTGCTGTCTAATATCCTGCTGGTTAGCTCGATGCCTAATTTTTCTATTCGGGAAAAAATATCAGTTATACTGCCTGATAAGCTAAATGATTCCTGTGCTGCTATGTCCCCCGCATCTATTTCACTATTCATTAAAAAAATAGTAACTTTAGAATCTATTTCTCCGGCAATAATTTGATTTTGGATTGGACTTCCACCACGATATTTTGGTAAGGGTGATGGGTGTAGCATGAGACATTTGAAATCATTTAACAATTGTTCCGAAACGTACCAACTCCATCCATAAAAAAGAACAAAATCCGGACGAAAATCCCTGAGAACTTCTTCTTTAAATTGTGCTTTTGATCTAAAAATAAGAAAACTATGCTCTGAATTTTGAGCCAAACTATCATAGATATTTAATGCCCAACTCCGATATCCTACACAAGCTACTCTCATTGCTTGAACTCCCGAATTAGATGAAACGCCTCAGCATACATAAAGCCAGCCTGCATACCCCGCATCATAGCCAAAGCTTTAATTCCCTCATTAGATCTTGGAAATGGATAATTTCTAATTTCTGATTCATACAATGCGAGGGCTTGCCATTTTAAATTTACTTCAATCTCACTTAATGCCACAAAGTAATTTGGCATAAACGTATTAATGAACGCCCATTCACTTGTTGAAAGCACTTCATATGACATCAATCGATGTACATGGTTACTAGCTGTTGGTCGTGTCGCCATAATTGTTGAATTGAACACAATTTTGTGGTCACTATTCGCATCGTATGGCGAATGGGTAAATACTGTGTCAGGGCCAAAATCAAAAATCGCTTTCTCAATAATTTTGTTAATTGATATTATTGGAACTTGATCAAACCTACCACACGGTAAATCGTGAAAATCCACATCTTCAATTTTAAGAAAATTTAGTGCATTAATCGCTGCTGCATTGCGGTGCCCAATAGAAGAAATACTTTCTTCAGAAGTAGTAACCTGAAACCGGCAGGTGGAACCTTCACCTATGAAAACAATTTTAAAATCTACACCTAATGGTTGGTATTTTGATATCAGGCCACCACACCCGAGAATTTCGTCATCGGGGTGTGCCGCAATTATTAGAACTCTTTTCATTGAGTGGCTCTTTTGGGAGAATAGGGATGATATTCATTTGCTTGGTATGTACCGAGACCCATTCGCGAAAAAAGTGCATCGCCATTACGTATAATTTGATCACTCTTAGAAACCGAAATATTAAGTGAATGACGGCGATAGCAAAATAGTTGATTAGGAATATGCTTACCACTAATTCCTGCCTCTAACATTCGAAGAATAAGTTCATAATTTTCTAATCCGCTATTACGTATTTCCTCTGTGTAATAACTGAAATCCATTAACATTTTAGCTTCGTAAAGGGTTCCTGTCGCAAGAAAATCACCACGTTGGCGGATTTCAGTCGCATCGAATTCTGGCAATATCATCTTGTCGATAACTTCGCTGTCGGCATTTATAACAGCATAATCTGAATATAGAAAACCGAACTCGTTCGTCATATGGGATTGCATATGATGAAGATAATTTGGTAAAATACTATCGTCAGCGTCGACTCTTACAACATAATTTCCACGCGCATTTCGGAATCCGAAATTAGAAGCGCCTTCAATTCCAGCATTTTTTATTCTAAATTTTCGTAGCCTTGGACTATTTAAGTTATTCAAAATTTGTGGCGTTTCATCCGAACTACCATCATCAACAACGATGACTTCATATTCAAGAAATGAGTCATTCTGCGATAGGCAAGACTCTACGCACTCAACTATATACTTTGCGTAGTTATAAGCGGTAATAATTATTGAGAGATCCATTATCTTGAGTCCGATTTATTCAACGTCGCCAGTTTTTAAATATTCGCCTTCAGGTATTTCTCTTCTTAAAGATTTACCGATAGATTTTTCAATCTCGTACGGTTGCATCGCATCCCTTGGGCATGGTCTAAGGGGAGTAAAGTCATCCGCAGAAATCAAATGACCTTTTGGAAAAGTTGCCTTGGCGCGCAATGATCTTCGTTGCACTACCACGGTGTCGATTTCATTGCCTTCCACTTCCTTTACACCAGTACCCAAAGCAGCTTCCAGTTCACGTGTCCGTTCAACCATTTCACGCCATGACGCGGGGTCCATTGAAAATGCGTGATCAGGTCCAGTTTTTTGAATATCATCTGTAAAGTGTTTTTCAATCATTCGTGCACCTAGCGTGACGGCACCTAGTACCGTTGCATGACCTGGTGTGTGATCACTCAGCCCTAACACCATGTCCGGATACATCATCCGGTAGGTTCTTAGTACATTTAGTTGAATATATTTAAAATTTTCAAGACTAGCCGTATAGTTAGTATTGCACTGCATTAGCGCAAGCATTGGATTAATCGAAAGTGCAGCCTTCACTGCACGGTGTACCTCATCTGCTGATGATGCGCCTGTCGCGATAATGTAGGGTTTTTGCTTTCTCGCTACTTTTTCGATCATTTCAAGCCATGTAATATCACCTGATCCTATTTTGTATGCAGGTACAAAAGGGTCTATGAAATCGACGATATCTAAAGCATAAGGTGTTGTGAAAAATTGAATTCCAGTTTTTTCACATGTGTCTCTTAGTGTTTCCGTCCAATCCAAACTGACGCTGGCATCTTTATATACCTCAAATACAGTTTTCTTCCATTTGGATTGATGCGACAGTTGCCACCCCATGGTTTTAAAGCCAAAATCACTAACAATTGTTTCGGCTTTGAAGTGCTGGAATTTCGCGGCGTCTGCCCCAGCTTCAGCTGCCTTATAAATTAAGTCTTTGGCACGTTCTAGATTTCCATCGTGATTTGCTGCTATATCAGCAATGAAGTATGTTGGAAAATCACGGCCTATTTTTTTGCCTTGAATGTCCAGAATAGGATCAGGCGTTTTCATTATATTCTCGGGCTAGCTGCGGAATTAGATCATTCAAGTACGGCAATGTGACACCTAGTACATTTTCGAACTTTGAGCTGTCCATGCGCATATCTTTTGGACGATAGGCCTTCCAAAATGTTGCTTGGCACGTCTTGATACGTGTCATGGTGTTTGTTTCAAGGTTTAAACATTCTGCAAAAGCAAAGTCAAAATCTGCCTTACTCATTCCATTGCGAGAACCCAGGTTATAAATACCGACCGGTCTTCTTTGGACAACAAGCTCTATCATCTCACTAAGTGTTGTAATTGATAGCGGGCTGAAATAAACATCGCTTAATACTTGCAAATTTTTTGCACTCCTTAAAGAATTGTATACCCAGTCGGTAAGGCTTTCGCGATGACTTACTTGGCTACGCCCAACAAAATTGGTTCTAAGAATAGTACTAGGCACACGTACCGCAGCCAACTCACCCGCGTACTTTGAGAAGGCATAATTGTTAGTGAGGGCGATTGAATCTTCTGTGTGCAGACCTGTGCCGTCATAAACGTGATCTGTTGAAATTTGCACAAGGTGACAGTCTGCGCCGGAATATCCGATCCAATAGGCCAAACTCTCAACGGTACTTGTATTTGCTAAATACGCCAAGTTAACTTGTTCCTCGCATAGCTCAACATTCGTCAAGCTGACCAGATTAATGATCACACTAGGCATTATTTGCGCCAACATCTCATAAGACTTGACCCTGTCAGACAGGTCAAACATGAAATCTGCTTGAGTTGTCCGTGCATGTGTCACGACCTTATGCCCGCATTTTTTTAGATGAGGTACCAAACTTGAACCGAGTAAGCCAGTAGCGCCGGTAATTAGAATTCTTTCCATTAGTTCAACCTTTTAAACCCACTATGACACACGGGGCCTTTGAGCAAATTCATCACATCGCGGCCCTCTTCGCATTCTTTGATCAAGGCAAAAATTGGATCGAGTGTGGTAAAGAAGTCAGCAACGATCTCTGGCGTATGGTCGATGCAGACATAGACGCTGTTCCCTGCCAGATAGCCTTGGGCCAGCATTTCCTGGGTAATCAGCGTCTTATAGGCCAAGGCATTTGGGCTTTGGAAAGTAAAGCCCGTTAGCGCTGGCAAGCCCCAGTGGTCAATCTTGAGCGTGTGCTTGTCGGCCAGTTGTTGGCAACCTTGGCGAATGTTCATGCCGGTTTGGGTGATCGTTTCCCAGGAATTGATTTTTTCCATGACTTTTAAGGTGGCCAGCGCGGCGGTTGGGCCGATACGTTCGGTCCAGAAGGTGCTGCTGATGAAGGTGGATTGTGCTGCTTCCATTACCGCGCGTTTGCCGATGGTGGCGGTGATGCCGTAGCCGTTGCCCAAGGCCTTGCCAAACATCGCCATGTCGGGTTCAACACCATATTTTTTGTGCAAGCCGCCGAAAGTCTCACGGAACCCTGAGGTGCATTCGTCAAAGATCAGCACTATGCCACGCTCGGTGGCAAGCTTGCGCACTTTGTGCAGAAAGTTGTCTTCCGGCCCCTGGTTGCGCACGACTTCCATTTTGATGACGCCAATGTCGTGTGTTTTAACCAGTGCGTCCAGTTCGGCATAGTTGTTGTAGGTGAAGGGGAATACGGTGCCTTTCAGGCTACGCGGCACACCGCTGGGCTGCAGTCCAGGCAAAAGATGGCCGTCGAGACTCGCATCATCGCCCAGGTTGGCAGACAGATACCAGTCGTGCCAACCATGGTAGCCACAAATGGCTACTTTATCTTTGCCCGAGGCGGCACGCGCAATGCGGATGGCGATGGCGTTGGCCTCCCCGCCGGTGCGGGCCAAGCGCACCATGTCGGCCCATGGGTGCAATTCGATCAATTTTTCGGCCAGATAGACTTCTTCCGGACAATTGAAGGTAGACATGTTGCCGGCGCTAATCGTCTGTTGAACAGCGGCATCAACCTCCGGGTGACCATAACCGAGGATGTTGGTGCCTATGCCCATGATGGACATATCGGTATATTCATTGCCATCCAGATCCAAAACTTTGCAACCCTTGGCCTTGCTGAAGTAGGCGGGCCACTGATCGGGCAGAAACATTTCAGCGCGTTTTGATAGCAGCATATTGCCACCGGGGATGATTTGTTTGGCGCGTTTCCAGAGTTTTTGGCCGGTGCCCATGGTGGCTCCCTCGTTGCGAATTAAATGTTGATTGATGCTGAATATATCTGGCTGTTGCAGTTGCAGGCCAAGCACTTCGCCCCAAGTGAAATCGGTGCGGGGATGAAACTGCTGAAACACTTTTTCTATCACAGCGAAATCGGCTGGTTCATCGACTGTCCAGCGCGAAGCCGATAAATCCTGATTGTGTTGCATGGAACCGGTTTTAAACTTGCCCGGTTGGCGCAGATAAGGCGTGACGTGCTCGCGGTCAAATGGGACGCTGGTTTCTTGGCTGGCTTGTTCCAGCGCTTTGAATGTAAAGACTTCAATATCCAGGCCGTCGGGGTAAGTGGGTGGGTTGGTGTTGCTGAAGTAATCTACGCCGGCAGCTTTAAAGCGTTGGATCACCTCATCGACCAGGTCAGGGTCCACCAACGGGCAGTCGCCGGTAATGCGCACCACCACATCGGCTTGATGTTTTTTGGCGGCTTGCACATAGCGGTCCAACACATCGTTTTCGCTGCCTTGTTCGCAGGTGTAGCCGAGTTTGCATACATGCGCGACCAAGGGCAGATTGCGTTCATTAACCGATGTAGCAACGATGATTTGATCTACTTCTTTGGCTCGCGCCAAGCGGGTAAGTAGCAGTTCAATCATGGGGATGCCGCCTATGGCTTTCATCACCTTGTTAGGTAAGCGGGTAGAGCCCATGCGGGCTTGTACGAGTGCTACGATTTTCATAATGTTGTCCAGTGGGCTGGGTTGATCAGGTTTTCGTCTTCGCACTGAAAATCAGGTAAGTCGCTTGTAGGTTGCCAATTAGCGGCATTCATAATTTGTGCTAGCTGGCTCGGGCTATCTGCACCCACAACAAGCCGGTCAATTTCAGGGAAGGACAGCGGAAACGCTAAACAGGCCTGGACGGCTGATACATTGCGGTCTGCAAGCCACCTATGCCATCTGTGCCACAAGTCACTCCAAGGTGCAAATTTGGCGGGTATGTCGCCTAGCGCCATTAATAACAAACCTTGCAAAAAGGCCGACCGGGTATGCACTTCAACACCGGCATCATGCAAACGCTGCATCCAGCCAGTGCTGTAAAGTCGCCGGTCGAGCAGGTTAAACGGCGCTTGTACCAAGTCAAAATGGTATTGCGGCATCAGCGCTCTTAATTCGCTGGGCGAGTAGATTGAAATACCCACTTTTTGCACTTGCCCGTTGTCTTTCAATACCTGAAGTGCTTGATATAGCGCTGCTCCACTTGGGCCAAGCAACTGATCAGGTCGATGCAGTAACAAGCCATACACCGCACTTACCCCCAACCGTAACATCGAGGCAGCTACTTGCTGTCGTACCCAGGCACTGACTTCTAAGCAGCCGTCGGGCAGTGCTGGTAATTTGGTGACCAACTTGAAGCCATCCGTGCCCACTGCACCCAAGCAAGCTTCACTGTCGCCATAGGCAATGGCAGTATCGAGTGTGTCAATGCCGTTTGTTGAGGCCAACGTCAGCATGGCCTTGGCTTGTTGGCGGGTAACTTGGCCAGCTTGATTGGCTATGCCGTAGGGCAGGCCAAACTGGGCTGTGCCGAGGGCAAGGCGATTCACGCGTTAATGTCCTTGTGGTGCTTGCGTAGTGTTAATACGGCAATCCATTCATCTTGCTCATCGGTATAACCCGCTTCACTATGGTGGCGCAACTTATGGGTCATGCACTCGTAGTCGGGGTGCCAATTGAACAAGGTGCGGTAGTCCATTTTGAAGCTTTTTACACCTGGGCGGTGGTGATAGGTTTTGGCGCGCGGCACCGGACTGAAGAAATCCAGAATCATCAGCCACCCAAGGGTTCGCAACACACGGTTTGCTTCGTGGGCAATGCGAAACAAGTCTTCACGATCACACAGGTATAGGCAGAAACCAAAAATCACGATATCAAAACTCTGGTCGTCAAAATGTAGTACTTCGGCTGTGCCTTGCTGAGCATTGATGCCTTTGGCGCAGGCGGCTGCGACCGCTTTTGCAGTGGGTTCAATTCCGTAACAATCAGCATTCAAATTGGTTTTTAGCCAAGCAAGACGAGTACCGTCGCCACAACCTACTTCAAGCACCTTCAACCCTCCCCACCGCGTTTACATGAATATCCAGAATTTCGCATAATAGGGGGTCGTCGTCAGGCAATTTCCGGATGGCAATGCCTTGCTGGTTTCGGGCAAACCATGCGTCGCCTTCAGACTGTAAAAAAATGTCTTTCTGTTTCAAATAAATTTTCTCCTTGTCTTAAAAAAATAACGCATTTTCGATCACAGCGACCGACGCGACCTGGCGGTCTTCCGCCGTCAGTTCGGCAACTAACCATTGCCTCTGCGTCCGTGTCAGTTTCGCCAAGCGCTTTCTCAATACCGACAGTTCGCGCGCTCTAATGACCGCCTCCATTACCACGACACCTTCGAGCCTCATCGACCTAAAATAGACGCCGTACGATGCTTGTTATTAGAAATCACGACTTGAGCTTTATTTTTAGTCAAGCAAATGCTACTGGTAAAGGTCTTTGAACATCAGGATGGTGTCGCGGGATTTTTTGGATTGGAGTTCCTTTTTTTCGGTCAGGCTTTCAAGGAAGC
Source organism: Propionivibrio sp. (assembly GCF_049316945.1). GTDB lineage: Bacteria > Pseudomonadota > Gammaproteobacteria > Burkholderiales > Rhodocyclaceae > Propionivibrio. Next base: position 28,761 of record NZ_JBMOJE010000041.1, read on the forward strand.
CTGCGCGCAAATAGAAGTTGAGAACATGTTCCTGGTTGGCCGCGTCAACCGTCAGCAACCGAACCGCGAAAGGTGCCGTTGAAACGATACCGCAGATCAGATCGATCAATCCTGTTCCGATACCACTGCTCTGTAGTTTTGAAACAACCGCAAATTTGGTGATCTTTACCGCTGGGTAGTAGCTGATGAGGGCGTTGAAAGGTAGACCCAAGTCGGTGCGCTCGCCACCGCTAAGATGAACAGAGTCTGCGCTGAGGCTGAAATATGCAACCGGCGTTTCGTGGCCTTTGGCAAAAATAAGGACGCTGCTGGTGAGACCTTGGGCATGATAGCTCCGAGCATCATTGTGGAGAAAGTCGTCAAGCTGAGAACGGCCGCAAGAGAATTGTTTTAGAACCTCATCTTCAACATCCAGGATATGCCGGAGGGAGAGCTTGGTCTTATCAAAGGCCATTCGTATTGGTGGGCAAAGGCCGTGCGAATGCTTGTCGTGCGGTTTCAGCAAGGCAAGCGAGCTCGCTGCGGCGTTTATCGGACAACGTTACCCCGCCGACCATTTTCAATAAGGCTCGGCTTGCTTCAACGCTCAATTTCGGTGTCGCTTTGAAAGCTGCGGGTTTCATGAAAAAAATCTCCAAAAATGTGATCACCATCAAAACAGCGGTACTGCTACAGATTATGCGGCACACTTCTCGGTTGGAGCAACTGTAAGCGAGGGAGCTTGCGCCTGTTTTTTGAACGCGGAGTACGAAAGCGTACGAAAGGGGCCAGGGTCGCTTTAATTCTTGGGTGTGCAAATGGCGGCTATGCCTTTGGATATGTGATCCGTCGATCCGCGTTCGTAAACCTTGCGGTTGGCAAACCCTGCATGTGTGAAACAAGCAAATAGCAGCTGATGCCTCAGTCCACAATGGAGAGACTCCTTCTTTCCTGCTTTTCCGGCATAATTCTTCCCCATGAAAACTGATCTCCTCAATCCGTGCAATGACTACGTATTCAAGCGGTTATTTGCAACCTCCCCGACGCTGCTCGCTGACCTGATCAATGCCGTGCGCAGTGACGAGCCGGCCATCGAGGTGGTCGAAGTGCTCAATCCCCGTATCGACCCGGAAGAGCTTGCGGGAAAATTCATCGTCCTCGACCTCCTGGCTCAAGATGCCGACGGACGGCGCTACAACATCGAAATGCAAGTCCGCCGCCACAACGCCTGGAGCGCCCGTAGCGCCTACTATCTGGCCCGCACGCTCACGGCGCAACTGAACAGCGGCGAAGACTACCAGAGCATCAAGCCGGTGATCGGCATTCACCTGCTCGACTTCGAACTCTTCGACGCCCCGGACCAGAAACTCCAGGCGCTTTGGTGTTTCGAAATGCGCGACCGGAAACGGTCCGACATACTACTGGGCAACGAACTACAATTGAATATCATCGAACTGCCCAAGGCCGACCGCCTGGGCGTGACACAGGCCAGCCTCGCGGCCTGGGTCACCCTTTTTGAACACTGGCAGGAGGAAAACAAAATGGCCGCCATCGCCCATCCCCCCGTAAAACTCGCCCTCGACCACCTGAAAGACCTCAGCGCCGACGCCAACACCCGCCGACTCGCCTTCGTGCGCGAACGTGCCTTGCATGACGAAGTCAGCGAGCTTCGGGCAGAGAGAGAAAAAGGCGAGATCGAAGGCATGATCAAAGGTGAATCCATGCTGCTTGAACGCCTGATTGTTAAGCGATTCGGTTCGCTCCCCGATGATGTTCGCACCCGCCTCAGAACCGCTACGGCTGACCAGTTGGAAGCTTGGGCGGAGCGCATTTTTGATTCCTGCACTCTGGCCGAGATATTCAACGACCATTGATCCTGCAAACGAATCAAAGGGGCTAGGGTCGATTTCCGATTGGTTTGTCTTGTAGCAGGCCACTCTGCTGGGCGAAGCCCGGTAGGGTGCGCAAATTCTTTTTTTTGCGCACGCGGAATCCTCTCGTGCCGATATGCTTGATTCGCCTGGTGGTGCGCAACGCGTTGCGTTTCACACCCTACAAACCCCGCGTGGGCACATGGCGGTGATGTCTGCACTTTTTTTGTAGGATCGCAGATATCTGCGCGATGGGTTGATTCGGCACGACCGTAATCGCCCAGCAAGCTGAGCTCCTACAGGGGCTGTCGGGCACCGAATGTTGTGCTGGAGAACCGCATGTTCATTGGCTTGTAGCCCGGCATGGTGGGTGAGCTATTTTTTTGCGCACGCGGAATCTTCGCGCATCGACGTGCTTGGCACGCCTGATGGTGCGCAACGCGTCGCGTTTCTCACGCTGTAAAACTGGATAATTCTTGATTTCGGTCTTAATGCTGTTTGGGAGGGAAGATCGCCGCCAGATCGGCGGCGTCGAGCACCAGGTCAAGCCAAGCTTCGATTTGTTCTGGCCCAGCAGCGCTAATCTGCGCTGCAACCTCTGCCGGAAGCGGACCCAAACGTTTGTTCAGCAGGCGCTGCAGAGCAAGCGCTTCGCCTCTTTGTTCGCCAAGCAGGATGCCTTCGGCGATGGCATTGGCTCTAATTGTCGGGTTTTAACCCGGCATCAGCCACCGCGACGGGTTGAAACCCGACCTACAAAACCAGACGTTTGGTATGTTCATTGCCAGAAATCGCCTAAAGCGATTTGAGTACGCCGTTGCGTACAGATTCGAGGGCCTCCGACAATTGCCGTTTGTGGTCGAGATGGAGCGTTTTTCCGACAATGCGGAAGTTGTGAGGGCGGGGAAGGTGATGATCGAGAACGGTCTCCGTGTCGCCATACAGGGCGGCGGTGTCAGCGTATCAACATCGTTATACATTCACCAGTATCGCGTGCGCAACTGCAGCCGGCGTTTTTCCTGTGCCGTTGGAGATGCCATAATCAAGGCCGAACTGTACTGTGCCGAGGCCAAGTTTCGCCCCAAAGCCTCTCTGAGTGTTGCAATCACCTCGCGCAACCGTGCAGGGAGGGAAGCTGGCGCTACCCTCTGCGCCTCAGTCAGGAGCGCTTGAGCGGAAATTGCCGCTCTCATTGACCGAGGAGTGTGAGCAGCTCTCTTACGACGCGATCCTGCTGTGCCGGAGTGAGGGTGGCGTAGAGGGGAATGCTTAGGGCGCGTGCGTAGTAGGCTTCGGCGTTGGGAAACTGGCCGGGGCTGAAGCCAAGTCGACGGTAGTAGGGCTGGAGGTGAACGGGGATGTAATGCACGTTCACGATGATCCCTGCGGCGTGCAGTCGGCGGTAAGCTTCTGCACGCGACAGCACAGAGCGCTGCTCATTCCAGCCGATGGCGTAGAGGTGCCAGGCAGAAGTGCAATCGGGGTCGCGATGTGGCAGTGTGAGGCCGCTGTCGGCCAACAGGCCATCATAGCGATCCGCCAAGGCCGTACGGTGCGCAATGAATTCATCGATTCGTTGCATTTGAGACAGGCCGAGTGCGGCCTGGATGTCAGTCATGCGGTAATTCCAGCCCAACTCGATCATCTGGTAGTGCCACGGGCCGTCGATTTCGCCTTCCATCAGGCTCAATTCGCGTGTGATGCCATGTGAGCGCAGGCGTGCCATATGCGCGGCTAGCTGGCTGTTTCGGGTGACGGCCATGCCGCCTTCACCGGTGGTGATGATCTTTACCGGATGGAAACTGAAGATGGTGATGTCGGCCCATTCGCCATTGCCGATTGGCTGACCCCGATAGCGCCCTCCAATAGCATGTGCAGCGTCTTCGATAATGCGAAAGCCGAATTCGTCGGCTAAAGTGCGAATCTCGGCCATGGGGCAGGCGTGCCCGGCAAAGGCAACGGGGACGACTATCTTTGGCAGTCGCCCCTTGTGCCTGGCCTCGTCGAGCTTGTCGCGCAGTGCCTGGAGGCTGATGTTTCGGGTTTGAGGGTCGATGTCGACGAAATCAACGTCGGCACCGCAGTAGCGGGCGCAGTTGGCGGAAGCGACAAAGGTATTGGGCACAGTCCACAGCAGGTCGTTCGGGCCGAGGCCCAGCGCGATGCAGGCAATGTGCAACGCTGAGGTGGCGCTGTTGGTGGCTACGGCGTGGGGTGCGCCGCAGTAGTCGGCAACGGCGCGTTCGAAAGCGGGTACTGTTGGCCCTTGGGTCAGGTACTCCGAGCGCAGGACTTCGACGACCGCTTCAATATCTGCAGCTGATATGTCTTGAAGTGCGTAGTTAATGTCAGGTTCAGGCATGCAATTCGGTTGCCGCAAGGGAGCGAAGTTCTTCCGTCGAGAGGAAATGCTGGTTTTCGCCGCTGTTGTAGCGGAAGCCGAACGGCACCCGCTGCCCGGGGTTGGCGCCGCTGGTTGCGCAGAATTCGTCGATGTCCCAGAGGGGCGTCGAAGGGAGGATGACGTAGTAATCGTCAAATTCCACGGTGTTAAGGGCGTCGGTGTCGGTGATCATTTCTTCGTGGATTTTTTCTCCCGGTCGAATGCCGACAGCCTCGATACGACATTCGGGCGCCACGGCGCCGGCGACGTCAAGAATGCGGTAAGAGGGGATTTTTGGTATGAACAGTTCTCCCCCGCGCATGCGGTGAAAGCAGTCGAGTACGAAATCGACACCTTGCTGCAGGGTGATCGAAAAGCGCGTCATGCGCTCGTCTGTTATCGGCAGGACGCCTGATGCGCGGCGCTGCAGAAAGAAGGGAAAAACCGAGCCGCGACTGCCAAGCACGTTGCCGTAACGGACCACCGAGAAACGGATGTTGCGGAAGCCGCGGTGGTTGTTGGCGGCGACGAACAGTTTGTCGGAGCAGAGTTTGGTGGCGCCATAGAGGTTGATCGGTGCGGCGGCTTTGTCGGTGCTGAGTGCAATGACCCGTTTGACGTTGGCGGCAAGACAGGCGTCAATGACGTTCTGACCACCAATGACGTTCGTTTTGACAGCCTCAAACGGGTTGTATTCGGCAGCGGGTACCTGTTTGAGCGCAGCGGCGTGTACGACGATATCAATGCCTTCCATCGCACGTTCGAGCCGTGGCAAGTCACGCACATCGCCCAGGAAATAGCGTAGTGGTTTGTCTTTGTTGGCGAACGGTGCTTGAGTGGACATTTCAAACTGTTTCAACTCGTCGCGGCTGTAAACGACAATTTTATTGGGGTTGTAGCGTTCAAGCAGTGTGGCGATGAAGCGTTTGCCGAAGGATCCAGTGCCGCCGGTGACGAGTATGTTGCTGCCTTCGAACATGTCCTTATTACTCCGCATTTATTTGAGCCTGGTTGTGCTGGTGTCGCCAGAAATCTGTTTCGCTAGCTTGAAGATGATTAATGGCTTTTCATTGTGGGATAAGAATACGCTTTTGGTCAAATACCTTTTGAAGGGGCGGAATTGTTTTTTCTTTGCGAAAGGGGCCAGGGTCAATTTTCGTGGGATCAGCCCGGTAGCCCGGTAGGGTGCGCAAATTCTTTTCTTTGCGCACCCGGACTCTGGCGAACAAACCGGGCTTTTTGTAGGAGCGCGCTCTGCACTTCCTTCGGTCGGATATTCTGCGCGATGGGTTGATCCGGCACGACCGTAATCGCCCAGCAAGCTGAGCTCCTACAACGGCCATCGGCGCCGAAGGGCATGCTGGAGAACCGCATGTTCATTGGCTTGCAGAGTGATAAAAGAGGCGTAGGGCGCAATAACCAACGGGCATTGCGCCGAATGTTCGCGGAGCCGGTGCAATGCGCTTCGCTTATTGACACCCTACGCAGCTTGGTAGCCCGGTAGGATGGGCAAATTCTTTTCTTTGCGCACGCGGAATCTGGCGAACAAACCTTGTCGGACTGAAGTCCGGCACACAAAGAGGCGCAAGGCCAAGTTTTCAGCCCCTTGACACGAGCAGTTGTTGGGTGTTCCCTGTTGTCTTGTGTTTTCATCATTCTTCTTGTTCATGGAAAAAGGAATGGTTCTGATGCGAATCGAAGAAGATAGCATGATCCGCAAGATGGTCGATACGATCATTCGCGAGGCTGATCCGGATACGGTGATCCTGTTCGGTTCGCGTGCTCGCGGCGATGCCCGCCCGGATTCCGACGTTGATCTGTTGATCATAGAGCATGAACCTTTCAGTCCACAGCGTAGTCGCCGCCAGGAAACTGCTCGCTTGTATCTGGCCCTGCGCAAGCTGGCAATGCCCAAAGATTTGTTGCTTTACAGTCGCGAGGAATTCGAGCGGCTCAAGGATTCTCCCTACCATATTGTCGGTCGTGCCCAACGGGAAGGGAGAGTCCTGCATGAGCGCACTTGACCACGCTCGGGGGTTGCTGGTCATAAATAATAGGACAATAAAAGGACAATAGGGGACAGACTCCAATTAATCGACCAAGTCCGGAGTCAATGGGGCCAGCCCGGTAGGGTGCGCAAATTCTTTTCTTTGCGCACGCAGACTCTGGCGAACAAACCGGGCTTTTTGTAGGAGCGCGCTCTGCACTTCCTTCGGTCGGATATTCTGCGCGATGGGTTGATCCGGCACGTCCGTAATCGCCCAGCAAGCTGAGCTCCTACAAGGGCGGTCGGGCGCTGAAGGGCATGCTGGAGATGCGCATGTTCATTGGCTTGCAGCCCAGTACCTACGCTTGGCGCACGCGGTGTCTGCAGGTGATGCCCCGCGAGCACGTGCTAAATCGTGCCCTTATCAACCCACTTATCAATTCAGCCCCGGATTTGTCCCTTCAGGCTCATTCCTCATTGGGTAAGGTTGGTATTATTAAAACCAGCCAATAGCGGGAAGCGCATCGCCAGGCGGTGATGAAGCAACGGCAGGAGTAGTTTCGTAGGCGAAAAATTGTTGATAGAATCAGACTAAGGAGAATTAAATCATGGGCGAAAATGTAGAAAACTTGATGCTGGAGCAACTCCGAGCTATTCGGGCCGGTCAAGATCGTATCGAGTTCGACGTAAAGGAAGTTAAATCACGAATCGGGCACTTGGAAAATGCAGTACTCGGTAGTCGGCGCGATTCCGTAGGCACGCAAGAGGATGTGTACCGGCAGCAGGGAACAATGGACAAGCTGGGTTGACCGGATTGAAAAGCTTTTGCAGAACGTCAGTACTTGAGTGCGTAGGGCGCAATTAATAGGGGACTCCAATTAATCGACCAAATCCGGAGTCAATGGGGCCAGCCCGGTAGGGTGCGCAAATTCTTTTCTTTGCGCACGCAGACTCTGGCGAACAAACCGGGCTTTTTGTAGGAGCGCGCTCTGCACTTCCTTCGGTCGGATATTCTGCGCGATGGGTTGATCCGGGACGACCGTAATCGCCCAGCAAGCTGAGCTCCTACAAGGGCCGTCGGCGCCGAAGGGCATGCTGGAGAAGCGCATGTTCATTGGCTTGCAGAGCGATAAAAGGGGCGTAGGGCGCAATAACCAACGGGCATTGCGCCGAATGTTCGCAGAGCCGGTGCAATGCGCTTCGCTTATTGACACCCTACGCAGCACGCGGAGTTTTCTCGCATCGACGTGCTTGTTCCGACCGAAGGTGCGCAACGTTGCGCGTTTCACACCCTACAAAATCGCATGTGGGCGTAGGGTCGCGATGTGTTGATGCCGGGCATCACGACTCATGTGGGAATTTTAGTTGTATCCACAATTAATGAGCAATTTACTGAGTCAGACGGGTGTGCTTTCCAAATACAAGCTTTCTGGCGCCATATCAACTTCTTCATTCCACACCACTGTGTTGTGCGCTATGCGCGCCTGCATGAACAGGCTGATTGCCTTCAAGGGTTCGAACGCCGGGTAGGCAAGATAGGGGGTGGCGTTGAATATGCGTATTTCTCCGTTATTGAAAGTGACTTTTAATGTGTAGTCACTAAAGGATGAAACGGCCGTTGGCTTAGGTAGTGTCGTGCTTGTGTTCATTTTTATGCTCACTGCAAGGGGGCGATTTTGTAAGGTGTAGCACCCGCTGAAGCCAGCTTCCAGTCGGCCATGAGTTCGTCCGCGTGCAGGGCTATCCACGCTTGTACCAGTTTGTATTGTTTGCCGGGAAGCAAGCCTTCCAATAGTTCTCCATCAGGTATCTGGAAAACAGCCTCAGCCTCTGCATACTCAACGTGTATGTGTGGTAAGTGGTGTTGCTTGTTGTCGAGCGCATACATCCTGACAATAATTCCATAAAACATGCTTATGGTTGGCATGGAAGAAGTCCTTATGGTAATGAGGTGTCCGGTTGGAAAACTAGCACGTTTCGTTTCGCTAAGGAATAGTTACGAAATTATTTTCCCTTTGTACGCTTCAGCAGTCAAAGGGGCCAAGGTCGATCTTCTCTCATATGGGGGATGGCGAGCGGGGGCTTGAGCCCAATGCTCTCAACGTAACAGCCATTTGTCATTGTAATTATTTATAAGCATGTGATTTATGTGGCTTTGTTTAAATATTCGAGGGCATGATCGGTTTGGTTTTACCCTGACGAGATTACGGATTAATTCACTGAAGACGGTGTCGATGTTTGCGAGGGCGTCGAGACCGAAAACGAGCCAACGACCGAGAGTTCGCTTGATTTGGACGAAGGTATCAGCGCGGTTGATGATGTAACGGCCGCGAACGTCAGGGGCTGTTAACGGTTTCGTCTTTTCGTAGAAATCTGGCGTTGACGGTTTGGCCGCATAGAAACGGGAGCC
>NZ_JBMOJE010000042.1:0-36332 GCF_049316945.1 Propionivibrio sp.
GTCTGCGTGGATTCGGAGTCTGTTGGCGCGGTGGTCATAGGTCAGCTTGTGCGTTAGCCAAAATAGAACTCCCTGCTTCGGGGCGTCCCCCGACATCACACGTTGCTTCGTGGTCCAGTTTGCTGTCCGATAGCTCGGGTCCAGTGTGGGAGATAGCGTTGTATTCATCGAGTGCCGCCTGTGCCGCCTCACGGTGCGGGTTGCGACCTTCCGGCAGGTAGTGACCGAGGCACATATCCACGACGGCAGCCAGCCCTTCGGATACTTCCAGTTGTGTGCGGTATGCCATCGTCAGTCCTCCGAAGAGTTTTGCGGCCTTTAGAGCGTTTCGTTTCATTGTTTCGGTGTTCATTTTCTTTTGGTCTTTCGTTTAGTTGTTTGTTTTTCTAGTTGTGCCGTCCATTTTGCGCGTTCGGTTTCGTCAGAAAAGTCCCATGTAAATTCTCTCCCAAAGGTGGCAACAAGGCTATCATAATCCTTGCTTTTCTTGCCATAACCCCAGGGGATTTCATTCACAGGATTCAAATCGTCCTAGCTCTCCGCGTCGGGTAACGGTGATGTATTTGCCAGACTCTCCTCGCCTGTTTTTGCCAACAGTAATGATCGTGTCGCGTCCCTTGTCTGAGATGCCAAGGAGGATGTCCGCTTCGTGACCGATAGCACGGGACTCGCGCATCTGACCATCGTCGTTCATCTGGCTGGCAGTCATCACGCAGCAATCATTCACCAGCGCAAAGTTTTTGAGCGTCCGAGCGGTGGTCGAGACGGCTTGTTCACGGTTCGTTCCCTCCGCTTCGACCCGCTGAATGTAGTCAATGACTAACAGATCAAGGCCGTGCTTGCGCTTGATGAGCTTGGCAGTCCGCATGATAGAGTCGAGGTCGGGGATGTTGTCGAATATGTATAGCGGCAACCCTGAGAGAATGGATATATGCTTAACTTGCGATTCCATTTCGCGCCGGGTTCTTTCGGTGGTCATGTCGCAGTTGGCGCGGATTGGGAAACCAGACATGTTAGATGCAAACCTTTTAATGACATCAAAGGCAGGCATTTCAAGCGTAAAGAATGCGGTCTTTTTACCTTTCAGAATGGCGGCAACCGTAGCCTGTCCCAGCAGCAGGCTTTTACCTCGCGATGTAGGCGCGGCCACTACCAGCATCTCTTTGCGCTGTAGACCTCCACCTAGGATATTGTCGATAGGGTCAAGCCCAGTGGCGAAATACTCATGCGGCGTGTTGCGCTCCATTTCGTCGAGCAGCATCATCACCTGATTTTTTATTTGAGGAAGATTGACGGTTTCGGCCACTGTGGCAGCAGCGTCGAGTTCGGCCATGATGTCAACTAGGGGAGTCGTCATGCGTTCCGCCTGGGGAACTAGGTTCTGCGCGGCAACAATAAATCGGCGGTATGCGGCAGCTTCGGCCAACACCTCATGGTAATATGGGTAGGATGCTTTGCCTAAATTCGTCCCGAAAATCTCAAACACCATCGACAGGTCACCGTAGTCCTGCATCTGACCGTTGGCCTCAAGCTCTGCGCGGATGTGGGTATGGTTCAGCGAATCGTGAGGAGCCTGCTTGCGGATGAGTTCCTTGAGTGTGCGGAAAAGCAAGGCGTTGACGGGATGGTAAAAAAGCCCATCTTCTATCTCTTCAAGGAGTGCCGGGGTTCCGGCGAGGATGCCTAGCATGGCCTGTTCTGCGGTGTTGTTGTTTGGTAGGTTCATACTCTTATGTTGCTGTCGTTTCGTTGTTGGTTTGGTGTTGTGGTCGAGTCTTTTTTCCATTCGTTGGCGCGGTCAACTTCTGCTTGGAAATTGTTTAAGAAAGTTGAAAGGTCGCGCCGATGATATCCTCTAGGTTGTGAGCGTTGGAAGGCGTAATATTCATCGAGCAAGTCCATGGTTTCTGGCAGGATAACTCCCAGCTTTCGGTGCGCGGTGTGTTCCCTGTCACTCCATCCTGTGGTCAGCCTGCGAGAGAATAGTTTTGCAATGCGCTTCGCTGAGTCCGATGTGGGTAGGTTGCGCACTTTCTTCATGGGAGCTTCCGGCTCAGGTTCTGCCTGCAAAATAAGTGTCTGCTCGACTGGCTTTTCCACGGGTTTCTGAGCGTTCTTTTTCCGGTAGCTTCGCATGTATGTTGCCATGTATCCCTTGCGGCCTTTCTGGGCGAGAGCTTCATTGGTTTCCGCAATAAGCGGGGCCACTCTGACTAGGTGGGGGCTTTCCCCCCACTCTAGCCATTTGGCGAGAAGCTGCCTAGAACGGCAGATCGTCATCCCCGATGGTTGGGTTAATGTTTACGTTTGCGCCTTCGCTTTTTGGCTTGTTGAAAACAACTTCCTTCCAGTTGCCGATGATCGGACCACGTTCTCCAGCTTCGCGCTTTTCTTTGGAGATGGATTGGGTGACGAACCCATCGTTGCCGTATTCATCTTTGCCATCTTTGTTATCGTGCAGGGTTGCGTTAAGATATTTGTGGACTTTGCCAACGAAGATTTCTGATTTGTCGATTTTGTCGAGTTGGATTTGTATGGTTTTCATTTTGTTTGGTTTTTGGTTTTTGGTTTTGTTGGTGATTAGATGACGGATTCGGCCTGCTTCATCGCCCAGGCTGGGAGTGATGCTAGGTTGATTCCCTTTTCGCGCCCAGGCCAAACGTTGTTTTTCGTGCAGGACTTTAAGACGCGCAGGGCCGTTGCGATTTCAAGTTCGCCAATGCGGAGCGCATCGTCGGTTAGCGAGTAAACTGCGACACAATGCGGCGGGACTTTCTCGACAAATATAAAGACGAACTTTGATTTTGCTAACCCCAGCAGATTTGCCAACCGCAGATAGTAGGCTGCCTGCCGATGATATCCATAGGCAAAGATGGCCTTTTCCACGCTCCCAAGGTCGGCCAACTCGCAGGTTTTTAGGTCTGCAATGATATTGCCGCTCTTGGTCAGGCAGTCAATCCGGCCCTTGAGTTGCAGATCGCCATCCCCGGCAAACAGGCTCCTCTCCCTATCACTCCCAGAGATGAGCGCACTAGCTTCAGGATGGCTCCAGACTGCGTCCACCATCCGAGCGAGCATGTCGGCCTGCTTCTGCGGGATGATCGTTTCTGCGGTCTGGGATGCCAACCATTCTTTGCCAGCCTTCGTGCGTGCGTCAACGTCATCCGGCCTGACCACAAATGACCCAGCCATTTTCTCCGGCTCGAGGATGCATGTGTGAGTCAGGCTTCCGACCTTCATCGCCTCTGTCTTCTCCTTTTCGATTTGCCCATCCTTGTATGCTCGAAAATGAGCGGGAGTATACGGCGCGGATATCCATTTCAAGTCCGAGTTGCTGACTGCGGTGTGAGCAAAATACAGCGCGGGATGCATATCGTGGATGCCTGTGAATTGAGTTACCATGTGTACTCGCCTGTTTTGGGGTCAATGGTTTGCTCGCGCTCAACCGGGCTTGGCTCCACCGGCAAGACCAGATCAGGCGCCGGGGTCAGTTCAGCCTTGCGCTTGTCCTTCGCTGCCGTGGCTGCCGCCCGCTCTCCTGCGGATAATCCCCTCCATGCGGCCTGCAGCTCTTGGAGTGTGTTGGCTCCCGCGATAACCCCAGCAATGTCGCGCTGGGGTTGTGGGGCGCGGCGTGATGCAGCGTTGCCATCGTCGTCCTCGTTTTCGGGAGCGATGCCGCAAGTTGCCAGCAAACTGTACCGACGAGCATAAGTAAGTGCCGAACCGTGTCCCTGGGCGTCTTGTTTCGACGCCGGAACGTGCAGGATGCCTCCGCTGATTTTCCCGCCGCTTTCGTGGAGCAGCACAGTTTCGATAGCGACTCCGTTTTCGGATGGGTGCGTGACTTGCATCAGCGCGAGTCCGTTGCTGTTAAGTCCTCCGATAACCGCTTCAACGCAGGCCGCCAAATCGGCGTAGCGGTTTTTGAAATGCGGGTTCGTGGATGTTTTCAACGCTGCGCCAAAAACCCGCTGGGCCTTGACGAACGCTACTGTTGCTTGGTTGTCTTGTTCGCTCATATTAAATTCCTGTAGTTTCTTTCATTGTTGCTGCGAGGTCGCGGTAGGTCTGCCAGTAGACCGGCCAACCGGCCTTGATGATTGCCTGATTTTCTTTGTCGGCGTGTAGGTAGCACACTGCCAGATTGCGCACGAATCCGCCACCATATTCGCGCATCGCTTCCACGATGTGAAAATCGGTGATTTCATTTATTGCTTGCGTTGTTGTTGTCATTGTGTTTTTATCTTTTCGTTGTTGTTGTTGTTCATGGCTCCCGCCAGTGTTAATTCACTGGCGGGAGTTTTGGTTACTGCTCTGTCTCTTCTGATTCTTCGTCTGTCTCTTCGTCTTCTTCGATGTCGTCGATGAAAATCCCATCGACAAAATTGCCGGGATGGCAGCGGGGGCAGTCCTCCGCACCGCACATCCGGTCATTGCATTTGTGGTATGCCATTACCGTTTTTCGGTCAACACGTTTTTGAGTTTGCGTGTGAGCCGGGGTTTGCATCCCAGAGCGTCAAGGCCATCAGGCCCGATGCCGGGACGGTGTGCGTCGAGCCATGCTCTCCACTGGGCGTCTTTTTGGATGCGGGCGAGTTTGTCAACCGCGAAAAATGCGGCGATTATCATTATTGATGCGGGGATTAATATCATGTTGTGTGTTGGGTTGAGCGTGTAAATTACTAGCGGTTCGTTAGACTTCAAGGTTTCTTTTCATTTATTTTGCGGGGTTTCTTTTTGCCGATTGCACCTGGGCGAGGCAAGGCGGCGTTGCGTCTATTGGCTGCGGTTTTCGCCTTGCTTTTGACTCTCCCGGCAAGCCTTGCGCCTTCTGAGCGCACGGCGGCGTCGGGCAGTTCGTGTTTGCAGTTTGGACAGTTCATTCAGTTTTTTTTTGCGTAGGGAAGCGTGAACTTCGGGATGAAATACCCGCCGATTTTTCCCGTGTTCTTTTCGCTGTGGTAGGTGATTCCGAAAACGTCGTAGATGTAGTCGGAGTCGGGAGCCGCCAGCAGTCCGGCAAGGTCGAGTGGCATGTGGGCATGGGCTTCGGCCAGCATCCTGACCAGCACGACCTTGCTCCACTCGGTGGTGTATAGAGACCGGGCGCGGTCAGCTATTGCGCCGATGATGTCGATGTCTTTTTGGGCGTGCATATTATTGTTTGCCGTAGCCTGACCGAAAAATCTCCGTGACAGCGGCATCTTGGGATGATGTCAGCGCAATTCGTGTCTCGCCCGCTTTTTTGCACCAGCTATCGCCGGTGGTGGCCGACACAAGAAACCATGCGGAAGATCCTCGCACAAGTGTGACGGCTCCAACGATCCGTTGGTATTTGTAGGCGTTTGGCAGACTTCCGCCGCTGGATGCCGTTGCGGTTGCCCCGGCGCGGAGCGATTTTATCAGGCCGAGGCTGGCGAGTTGCTGTTCGGCGTTGGCGGCCCGCTCAATGATTTCCGCTGCGCTGGTAAATGTGTGGGCGGTGCTGCGACCGTTGGCCTGATTGAGGACGGCTTGGATGGCCGTGACGTTTTTGATGTCGATTTTGATTTTCATGGTGTGTTGGTTGGGTGGTTGGGTGGTTGGGTTGGGTGTTCTGGGTGGGCTATTCTGCGATTTCCTCCATCATTGCGGCAAATGCGCAAGGGTCTTGCTCTTCCCAGATGGGATCACCGTTCGTGTCGATCACGCGGGTTCCCCCGAACCAGTAAGCGGTGGTCATGGCGTCGGCGGTCTTGCCGTTGGTTCCGATGAGTTCGACTTCGGTGATTCCGTCGATCCTCCCCTGGGCTTGGATTACACGGCTGCTGATGTATTCGATTTGGATGGTGTTGTTTTTCATTTCGAAATCAAATTACCATCCGATCGTTAATTGTCACGAACTATTTTATTTTATTTACCTAACCACCTTAAGCATTTCCCAGAAATCCCTGTGTTTATCAGGGTTTGCGGGGGGATTTTATTTCTCATTTATTTTTTGGTTGCCCCTTGTTTGGTGCAAGCCTAGATGAGTGCAGGGCACTTGTTTTGCCGCATGTCCCAAGGTGGTACAGTCCCAAGGTGGTACAGTCCCCCGACGGCTTGTGTCCACCGATAGGACTGGTAGTCCTATCGTTCGGACTGGTAGTCCTATCGCGTAAACATAAAATTGTTTACAGCGTAAACATTTAATTGTTTACAGAACTCACAACCCATTGAAAGTAAGCACCTCGCAAGGCTACACTGTAAACAATTAGGTGTTTACGCGTAAACAATTAAATGTTTACAGGTTTCCACTTGTTTTTGCGCCGGTCTTGTCATGCTGCGGGAAAATTGACGTTTTCTCCGGTTTTCACGCAAACTTTCTTGGTTCTGTAAACCTCTACACCTCATCGCTCTACGCAAAACGCCAAAGATACTTAAAAATATATGCTTGACACGTTTTCGGGGAGATGGGTATAATTGATTTTAGAGGATAGCTTATTTATTACGCTATATCTTCGGTTTCTCCTCTCCTTGGTAAACTCTTAAAAGCCTATGAGTCGAGCGTAGCGAGCGACTTGACTTGCCAGTAGAGAGCCAGCCCTAATTCAAAAGTCTTTGTTCGGGGGGAACGTACTTTTATAATTTGCATTATGCCGGACTATCTATCACCCGTGCAACCTATAGTTGGCATAAACCCCATCACCTAGCACCTTCGCAATAGGTCTATGACATCCTGCAAACTGTAGCACACCGCCGCCATCCCTCCACCGGCGCGGATTGCGTCTAGGGTCTCGGTCTGCTCTTTGCTAACCACCCCGGCTGTCGTCTTAAGCTCAATCCCCACGAACCGGCCACGATAGCACAGGCGGAAATCAGGCCGCCCTGCTTTCACCGCTGTGCGCCTGCCAAACGGCTCGCACTCGTAATATATGCGGTAGATGTCTAGGTAGGACTTCACCACCTTGTGCAGCTTACCCTCTTCGCCATTCGCGAACCGCGCTTGCGCTTCGTCTCCGGTCATGCCTGCCTTCCCAAACTGCTTGCGGTCTTCATCGCTCATCAGCCCCTTTTGTTTGTCGTTCAGATCGGTGATGGATATTCTCATCCCGGCAGCATGGCATCCCCCCAGAAAACAACCAGAAAAAAACCTTGCGCCCCTGTTTGGCGAGAGTATTCTCGGAGCCTATGACAAGAGAACAGGCAACCAAGCTAGGCTACGCCTCAATGACAACGCCTTACAATCTACCAGCAGAGCAATGGATGTTGCAAAACGTCCTGGACGATATGGAGCGAGGCAAAATTGCGGTCATCATCATCGACAACGAGGTCTGGCGTAAGCCCGCCAAAGATTAACATGCGCCCACTCTACAGCCCCGCCACGGAGTTTTTCGACGCAGGCCGTAAGCTCGCCCGTATGCGTGCCGAGGTTCGCTACTGGCTCAACGCCGGAGCGTCACGCGATGCGGACCACGTTGCGTCTATGGGCCTTTTCTACCGGCTCATGACCCAGCACTATCGCGCCTTCCGGCGTGAGCTAATTTCAGCAAGCAAGTAAAAACCAAAACAACCAAAACCTAATAAAAAAATGAAACAACTAAATGTAAAATGGACAGGCATCCGCCCCATAAGGAATCTTTTTGCATGTATTTTGCCCGCGGTTGAGCAGTCTCTCGGTCAATCCCAACAAGTTCGATAGTTTGACAATGTTCGATAGTCCGTGGGGATAATCGAACTATCGAACGCTCTGGGCCTGAGCAAAAGCACGGTCTCGCATCTCGTGAAAAAAGGGATGCCGGTCAACTCGACCGACTCCGCGCAGGCGTGGCGTGAGACTAACGCAAAGCCACGTGCAAAGCGCGGCCAAGCTGGATCCACGCCGCCGGTTCCGGTATCACCTGCGGCATCAACCGAGCTGCTTCCATCCCCGCCGCCCAGGTCTAGAGATACGGATGGCGAAGACCCCGAAGAGTCCAACAATGATCCGCGTCAATCTCTGCGCCGTGCGCGTCGGGCCGAGCTTGTCGGATACAACGAGCTGTTAAAATGCCAGAAAAGCGGCGGCAGCGTGGAGGACTTTCGTAAAGCGAACTCGGTCTACATCTCGAGCCGGAACAACCGCATCAGGGCCGAGAAGGATTTCAAAGAGCATCAGAGACAGGAGTCCATCCTACTCTATTTCGACGAAGCGCGTGACGTTACGTCACGTCCGCACCTAGCTGCGAAGAACATGCTCGACGGTTTGCCGAAGACCTTGGCCCCCCGGCTCGTCGGGCAGCCACAGAAGGCGATAGAGAAGACCTTGGCCGAGTGGGCTGACAGCGTATTGAGCGCAATCCGCAAAGGGATATGACGCCAGCCGCCGAGAAACTGCGCGAGCATATCCGCGCTATCTACTCGCCAGCCGACAGGCGCACGGTGGTCGAGTGGACAGAGGACGAGCTAGTGCTTTCCGAGCGTCAGACCCAGATGCCCGGCACGTTCTCGACCAGGTTGACTCCGTATCTGCGCGAGCCGCTAGAGTGCTTTGGAGATGTGGACATTACTGACCTTGTTCTTGTGTTCGGGACGCAGACTGGGAAAACGACAATGGTGCAGGCCGGTGCAGCGTGGCGCATAGCCAACAAACCACAGCCGGTCGTCTGGGTGATGCCGACCGAGAACCTAGCTGGGAGCTTCTCGGAGACACGATGGATGCCAATCTGCGAAGACTCGCCAACACTTGCCGCGCTGATGCCGCGTGACCGGCACAAGTGGAAGCGGCTTGAGCAGCATTTCTCTCGTTGCTCACTGGTCTTCGTCGGCAGCAACTCGCCCGCCAATCTGGCAAGCAGGCCCGCCGGGTTGCTGTTGCTCGACGAGGTTGAGAAGTTCGCACAGGAGACCGACAGGGAAACGTCCGCTTTGTTCCTAGCCGAGAACAGGACGAAGAGTTTCAGTGGTGCGCTCCGCGTCAAGACCTCCACGCCGACCACACCAGACGGGCCAATCTGGCAGGAGTATTTAAAGGGTTCGCAGGAGAAGTATATGCTGGCCTGTCCGCACTGCACCGAGCGCATCGAGTTGCTGTGGGAACAAGTGAAGTGGGACGGAAAAGACGCAAGCGGAAGGTGGAACATGGCACAGGTCGAAGACTCCGCGCACTACGTTTGCCAACGATGCCAGGGGAAACTAAACGACGGTCAGAAAATGGAGATGCTGCCGCTCGGAGAATGGCAGGCGACTAACCCGGCGGCGCAACGCGGGTTTCGCAGCTTTCATCTCAACTCTCTTTATGCACCGTGGCGCAGTTGCACCTTTGGAGCGTTGGCAGTTAAGTTTCTCCGCGACAAAGAAACGCTGAACGGCCTGCAAGATTTTACAAACTCGACCATGGCCATGCCGTGGGAACAGGTCGAGACCAACATCGGAGAGTCCACAATTCTAAACCTTCGCGGTGAATACCTTCGCGGCAGTTGTCCGGTCGAGCCAACCTTTGTTCTGACCGGCGCGGACGTAGGCCAAGATGCGTCACACTGGGCCACAGTCGCGTTTGATGAGGGGGGCGCAAGCTTTGTATTGGACTACGGTACAGTTCTTGCCGTCGAAGACATAATGACGGTCTCAGCGCGGGAATACCGGACACCGATGGGCGAGATAGTCGCGCCGGTGTGCGGGTTGGTTGACTCAGGGTTTGCGACCTTCAGAGTTTACGCGGCCTGCCAGCAGAGCGGGGGTTTCTGGCACGCGGCCAAAGGTTCGGCGGCCACCTTCGGAAGCAAGATAAGCCGCACCGCGCTTGACAATTTTCCGGGTGTCGTCCTTTACAACTTTACCGACCACGCTATCAAGACCGAACTTTTTATCGACCGCATGAAGCGAGGCAGGCCGCCTATCGCAATCCCAAAAGATGCGGGCGATGACTTCATTCGTGGATTGTCCGGTCAGATGTTAGTCCCACGCAAGACCGCAAGCGGCTCAGAATTTGTCTGGAAGAAGGTTGCGCAGGATCACTATTCGGACGCCGTGAAGCTGTGTCATATCGCGTGGCATGTTTTGAAAAACTCATGACGGGTTTGATTGCAAGTTTATAATCAAAAACTTTAAGCTTGACAAGATTGCATCCGATCTACATTTTGCACCGTGATGGATTATTACACGCCACATGACGCCGCTGATGATGCCGTTGACGATTGCACTCGCGAAGAATTATTTGCCGACGACGACCATGAGAGCGCGTATCACGAAGCGGCTTCCAAGTTCCTATCAATGATTCTTTCGACGCTTGTCTGGGTAAGACAAGCTAGAACAACTCAAGAAACGATGATGCGTATTGACCTTGCGTTAAAGTTCTTTGGAGAACCCGCCATGCGTGACCTTAGCTGCGCAAAGATAGGGAAGGCGCATTACAGGACGCGAGCCGCCGCAAGTAACGCACTTCTTAACCTAGAGTCCGCGCTGGACATGCCGCCGGGCTTTGGACAAAAACTCATCAAAGACCGAAAGACTTTCAGCAAATCAAGAAATAATAACTGCAAATGACAAACGAAATCGCACTTAGTAACGAAGCCATCATCGGGAAACTCAACGAGTCACAGGGACGGCTCGACGTTCTCAAGACAAGCTTGCAAAGCAACTGCCTAGACTCGGCAAACACCATCCGAGAGATGGGTGTTTATCTTCTCAAGCTCAAGCAGGATACGCGGCACGGTGAGTGGCTCACGCTTTTTGCCACAAGCCACGGCGAGGCAAATGTAGCACCAGTGCTACATTTCGACGCAAGCACGTCCGCAAGATACATGCTGTTTGCCAAGGCCAACCCCGAACCGTTCATCGATGCAGCGCAGGCAATGGGAGCTTATCGCGAAATCTACAAGAGCGCGGGACTAATTGAGGCTGGCACATCCACAGCCGAAGCGAAGCGCATCACCCCTGCGGATGGCTGGCTCTCCGTGCTGCTGGATAGCGTCTGCAAAATTAACCGTGTGGTGGACAAGCACAACATCAACGACGCGCCCCAGGCACAAAAGGAAATCTTCGTCGAGCGTGCGCGTCCCATCGTGCGGCTCTTCATCGAGGCGGGCGGCGTAATCTAATTGACAGGCGCGCCTAGGCATGGCCGACATCACGGGAATCAAGAAGCACATCTTGCGCAGATACGCGCAAGGCCGGATTACGCTTGATGCCATCGAGGCCATCAGTGACAAAGCTGCCGCAGCCAACCTTCGAGGCGAGTCCACGGTTGAAATAACCGCATCCGGCTTTGATTCGGCCAACAGTTCCGGCGTGTTGGTACTTTCTACCAATGACCTGCTTGTTGCAGTGGGCGAGATTCTCGACAGCATTGACCCCGTAGTTGCCGCTATCGCCATGCGCCGCGTGTTTGTCCGCGCTGATTTCTCAACACTCACCGAAGCCGAGAGCGTGGTTTAGGTTTTGACACCTCGTCCAAGACGTGGACGAAATCAAACCGAAATCAAACAGAGGCGGCGTGCGCGTCGGGGCAGGACGCAAACCTAAAGACCCGCAGGCCCGCAGCTTTGAGGAGACGGCTCCGACCTATAACCGGCCACAGGTTTACCTAACCAGCATTGAGGCAAAGAACGAGTTGCCATCATGGGACAGGATGAAACTCCTGAAGTCCGCTAGGTGGCTGCTCAATAACTCCGGCCTTGCCCAGCGCATCGTGCGCGGCATCTCCCGTTATTCGGTAGGCAATGGACTAGTGCCGCAGGCCCGCACCGCTGACCGCGAGTGGAACAAGAAAGCCGAGCAGCTGTTTGAAGACCGCGTTGCCACCGATGCTTTCGCTTTTGACAAGTCTGCCGCGGTAAATTTCTACGAAGCGCAGCGGATGATCGTGGAGCAGATGGTTACCGACGGAGAGATGTTTGCACAACTGGACAAGAGCGAGACCGGCAACGCCATGGCGCGATTCATCACCGCTGAGTACGTAGGCAACCAGAGCAACGATGACGCTCAGGCCGGATACCATGACGGCGTGAAGGTTAACGCTGACAACAAGCCAATCTTCTATCGCGTGTTGTCTAACCCAGTAAACCAAGCCGCAACGTACACCGACGTTCCAGCCGCTGACATGATTCACATCCGAAAGCTTCACCGCTACGGATTTCTCCGTGGCGTGTCATGGCTTTGCTCGTCTGTCTCGCGCATCCAAGACTTGCGTACGATGATGGAGAACGAACAGCTTGCCGCCAACCTAAACAGCAAGATTGGCATTGTCATTGAGTCGCAGGACGCCGGTAACATTGGCCTTGGTTCGTCCCTTCGCAAGGTAAGCACCGGCACGACTGAAGAAGTCACCTTTGACCGGCTCACCGCAGGAACCGGCAGCGTGCAGCTTAAGCCAGGTGAGAAGCTGAGTGCGCACACCTTTGATCGCCCGAACGTGAATTTCTCGAACTGGATGGAATACATGGTGCGGGAAATCGCGTGGAGCGCGGGTATCAGCCCAGAGCTAATCTGGAACATGAGCGGCGTCGGCGGTGCGGTGGCTCGCCACATCCTGCAAGATGCAGAGGTTTTCTTTTCGGACATCCGGCAAGTTCTTGAGTTTCAGTTCTGCCGCCGGTTCTGGAGGTATTGGATTTGGCAGGCCATGCGCAAAGGAGAGCTCCCTTATCCCGGCGATGATTGGTGGAGGTCAGATTGGATTGCTCCACAGCGTCTGACCGTGGACACAGGCCGCGACGGCAAGCTTCGCCTCGACCTTGTGCGTGCCGGGTTACTCTCTCCGCAAAGATATTTTAACGAGCTTGGCCAAGACAGCGATACCGAGATCGAAGACATCATCCGCAATGCTGCCGTGCGCAAGCGCATGGTTGGCGAGATAGCTGCCGAAGAAGGGGTGCGCCTGACCGTGGAAGAGGTCTTCCCTCCTGCGCCAGGCTCCCCACCAGTTGTCGCACCGGAAGATGACTCCGAAAACCCAGCAGAAACGCAGGACACTGAAGACCAAGAACAATCTATGGAAACACAAGCATTGACCGAAATACTTGGCGTAGCCGTCCGCGCTGGCGTTGTAACTCCTTCCCGCGAAGTTGAAGCCGCAATGCGGACAAAGCTAGACTTGCCAGAAATGAGCGCAGACGTAATTGCCGCATGGAACGCTGACGGTGGAGTGCGCCGACCCATTACCCTTAGCAGTATTAAGGGTGGAGAGTCTGAAATGGTAGACCCAACAGACGGAGTTGATTCTGAGAATTCAGCATAACTAGCAATGAAGCCGCCGGACTACATCATCTCCGCTGCCAAGCGTGGCCTTGAGTTGCTCAACGAAGGATATGGCGGCGACGGTCTAACCGAAGGCACGAAGGACGCGGCAAGACGCATGGCAGCAGGCGAAGTGAGCGACGGCAAAATCGTAAAAGCAAACGCATGGGGAGCGCGTCACGCTGTTGACCTTCAAGCCGGCAAAAACAATAACCCAGACGATAAGGAATGGCCCGGTGCTGGTGCGGTTGCGCATTATCTGTGGGGCATCAACCCGCTCAACCCTGCTCCCGCTCGCGCATGGTTTGAGCGACAGGCTGAGAAAATCCAAAACCCTAGCGACAACGCAGGCTTTGACAGCACGCAGAAAGAAATGAATTGGTATGCCTTATCTAAAAATGCCGACGAGTCCTCGGACATTACGATCTATGATGCAATTGGCGCGGGTGGAGTTTCTGCCAAGCAATTCATTAAAGACCTTGCCGGAATCAAAGGGCATATCAATCTGCGTCTCAACTCCCCCGGCGGCAGCATCACCGACGGAGCCGCCATCATTGCCGCGTTGAAGCGTCACACAGCGGGATTCACCGCATGGGTGGACGGGTTAGCCGCTAGCATGGCCAGTGTTATCGCCTGCGCTGCGGATCAGTGTTACATGGCCGAAGGTTCGATGATGATGATTCACCGGGCCGCGACTGTCAGCATGGGAGACGCCGCCGATTTGCGTAAGGACGCCGACCTTCTGGAGAAGTTTGAGAAGTCGCTCGTCAACGTTTACATCAAAAAGACCGGACTTAGTGCCGACGAGATTAACATGATGCTTTCTGCCGAAACGTGGCTCGACCCACTGGAAGCTATCGCGCTTGGATTTGCTGACGGCATTTCTGAAACGCCAGAAGCAACCGCGCTTGCGACACCCGCACAAATGCGCAGCAGATTTGACATGTTCTTGAACGGTATGACCGAGAAACCCCTTAACGAAGACAAGCCCGAAGAGGAAGTGGTAGCTGCTACCGTTGAAGAAGCCCTCGCGGTTGTTGTCGAAATTGCCTCTATGATTGAAGGACTTTCTGACGAAGACAAAGTTACCGTCAAAGACGCCCTGAAAGAACTCGTTGCCGGTGACTCCGAAGTCGAAACCGAGAGCGAAGACGGTATGCCTAAAGAGCCAGTTGCTTCGGTCAATGCCATTGCGCTTGCCGAGAAGATTTCTAACCTTGCCGTGCAAATGTCGGTTGTTACCGCCGAGCGTGACGCTCTTGCTCTGGATATCTCTAGGCTGGAAGCTTCCTTCGGCGTTGCCGCCGCTTCTGTTGTGCCTGTCATCGTCGCTTCCGAGAACGCTACCGAGACCCTGCTTGAGCGTTTCAGCAACATCTCCGACCCAGTGGAGAAATCCGAATTTTACCGTGCGAACGCTTCTGCGCTTAATCGGGAACTCAAACATATCGTCACAGTCTAACACTTCAAACAAAACCCACTATGTCCACCATTAACTACACCCAGTCAATCTTCCTTCAGGAAGCCCTGCAAGCGTTCGTCGCAACTCTTCAGCCGCTTACCGCTTTCAGCCGCTCGTATTCGGGAGCCACTTCGCAGAAAGGTTCTGCGATCATCGTGCCTCGCGTCGAAGCTCTGACAGCTACGACCTTTTCGTATACGGCTAACTCTAGCCGTCCTTACGAAGCCGGTGGTGGAACGATCAACAGCATCACGGTCAACCTGAACAATCATCGTTATGTCACCTCCGACATCACCGACATTCAGGCCGCGAATCAGTCCCCAGCCATCTTGGTTAACTTCGCCCGGCAACAGGCCAAGTCCCTTGCCAAGCTGGTGCTGCAAGACTTGTTCGCTAACTTCACGACCGTGAACTTCGGAGCCGCTGTCCTTTCGACCACGGTTGCTAACGTGTCCCTGGCTGGTATCCGCACTGGCCGCACCGCTGTTATC
The DNA here is from genome assembly GCF_049316945.1 of Propionivibrio sp. Lineage (GTDB taxonomy): Bacteria > Pseudomonadota > Gammaproteobacteria > Burkholderiales > Rhodocyclaceae > Propionivibrio. Next base: position 15,130 of record NZ_JBMOJE010000042.1, read on the forward strand.
AAGCGTGATGCAATGCCTGAAAACCTCATCCTCAATGCCGACTCATACGCTTCGCTGCTTAGCGATGCTAACATGACTCAGGCTTTCCAGTATGGTGGAAGCGAAGGTGTGCGCGAAGCCCGCCTTCCCCGTGTTCTCGGAATGAACACCTTTGAGACTAACGTCCTGCCAACTAACAGCATCTCGCTGGTTGGTATGATCGTTCATCCCGATGCTCTCGCCGTTGCGGTTCGCACGCTTCAGCCACAGCGTCCTGAGGTTTACAGTCGCTTTGAAATCCTCACGGATGACGAGTCCGGTCTGTCCATGGGATACCGCGAATACTTTGAGCCGGCCACTGGCAAACTGTATAGCGCCATGGAATGTCTCTTCGGTTCGGCGGTTGGTCTCAGCCTTGGTGCTGGACTTATCGTGCGGACTGACTAGTCTGTTCTCTGTTCGGTTGGTTGTTCATGATCCCCGCCGCTCTTAAAAAGGGCGGCGGGGTTCCCTATTTAGAAAAATACCTATAATGAAAATATCACTGGCCTGCATCGCAGGTAATTGCCAAGCAGAAATCAATCGGTTTCTCGACCACTTCGCGCCACACTTTGACGAGGTTATCATCGTCCGAGCTATTGGCACACTAACGCCAGACGATACCCTAGCCATCGCCAAGGAGCGCGGCTGCATCACCGGAGAATATTTCAACACGACTCCTGACTGGCCGCACGTTGACAACTTTGCAGCCGCACGGCAAGCAGCCTGGGATATGGCAACGGGCGATTGGATCGTGTGGGCTGACCTCGATGACCTAAGCGAAGGACTGGAGAAGCTCCGGCCAATGCTCGAGATACTGCCGCCAGATTTTGAGTTGTTGCAATGTCCTTATGAAGTGCCCGACCAACGCATCATGCACAACCTCCGCGAGCGTGCAGCGCGGCGGGGATCGACTAAGTGGCAGGGTGCGCTGCATGAGTGCATGTTTCCCGCTGGTGACGGAGTATTAAAAGCCGCAGTGACGGAGAAAATCCGCTGGATTCACAAGCCGTTGGAAAGCCGAGTGCCTAGTCGGGAGCGTAACCTGCGCATCCTCGAACAGCTTGAGCCTAGCAAGCGCAGCCACGGCCACCTGTATCATCTGTTCGGAGAGCTTGCCGCCACCGAGACCCGCAAGGTCGAGGCCATTACGATTGCGCAGAAATTTCTAGCGCACCCAGAAGCCGGGGCCGTGGAGAAATACGAGATATTCTTGCAGCTTTCCCAGCTACCAGAAGACGCTTTTACCCGCGCCTCGTTCCTGCATCAGGCCACACAGATATCCCCGCACCGTGCGGAAGCCTGGTATGAGTTGGCAAACCTAGAGCTAACCTGTGGAGACCGAGAAAAGGCATTAGCTTATTCTCGCATCTGTGTTTCGTGTCCATTCCCGAAGCAAGTCGCGTGGAATACCCGTGGCGAATTTTACGGCCGGTTCGCACGCTCACTGCACCGTCAGGCTTTGCGAATGAATGGCGAGTCTAAGCGTGCGGACGTTGAGGAATACAACGAATGGAGGCTTGCCGGTGGCGACATCTCCCTATGTCACGCGACACGCGGCAGGCCTGAGCAAGCAACCCGTGCGCGTCAGGTCTGGCTTGACCGGGCTAAATATCCAGAGCGCATCGAACACATTTTTACCTTCGACATTGACGACAAGGAGTCATTTCCTTTGAGCCGCTTCAAGTCGGTTGCCTTGGCTGCTGGTGGCGGTTGCGTTGCAGCTTGGAACGCGGCAGCACAGCAGTCAAGTGGCAGCATTATCGTGCAGCTTTCTGACGATTGGGTTCCGCCGATGCACTGGGACGAAGAGATCCGCACCCGGCTGGACACCACTAAGGCTCAGGTTCTGGCCATCTCGGACGGTCACCGCGCCGATGACCTCCTCTGCATGGCAATCCTGACTCGCAAACGCTACGAGAATCAGGGGTTTCTTTTTCATCCAGACTTTACTGGGGTTTTCTCTGACAACTACTTTACCGAAAAGGCCAACAGGGATGGCGTAATACTAAATGCAAAGGACTTAGTATTTGAGCATCAGCATCCAGTTTTTAATGCTGGCATTGCGGTAGATGAGACCTACGCAAAACAGAATTCAGAGCAGGCATACGCCTACGGGAAACATATTTACGAAAAGCTAACAAAATGAACCTTGCAGTCATGGCGCACGCTGCTGCAAAGCCAACGGTTGACATGTTCAAGCCGCACTGGCAGAAGCTCAACGCCGACCTAAACATTTACCATCCAGAAGGAGAAGAGGGCGCGGATTATCAAATTGGCATATCAGCCCATCGTGGGCAAAATTGCGTCAGACGTTTCATCAAGACAGCGCAACACGCGCTCGACCATAGCCCTCACGAATGGCTTTGCGTCATGGAATATGACACGGTTAATCTAACCCCAGAATGGCCTAGGTTATATGTAGACCGAATGAATGCGGGACTGTTCGACCTCTACGACACTGGCGGACTTACGCCGGGCAACCATTGCGCACTCTCTCCGTGGATTGCTCAACGGCCAATCTGGATTCGTGTGCTTGAAGCCTTGAAAGCTGACCTTGCGAAACCATTGCCAGAGTGGACGCTGGGGGGGTTGCTTGACCGATGCATCGGACACGCCTTGAAGACGCACGCAATACCACGCGCTAACATCTCGCAGCTTCTCGCCTACCCATGGCGTGAAGACGCGCACAAGCAAATTGCCGCACGCGGAATCACCTGGGTGCATGGCTGGAAAACCAAAGAAGACTTCGGCCCATTATTCCCAAACCTATGAAAACACCCTTGCTCTCAATCCTAATACCCACCGTTCCTGAGCGCATGGCACAAGCTGCCGCACTCATCGCAAGCCTGAGTTGGCAGAACAACAGTGGCCTTGCTGAGATTCTCTATTTCGGAGACGACCGCAGTCGGACTATTGGTGCGAAAAGAAACGGCCTGCTAGGGCTTGCTAGGGGCAAGTATGTGGCATTTTGTGATGACGACGACGGCGTGAGTGGCGACTACATATCGGCCATAACGACAGCAGCACAAAAAGATGCGTCGGTTATCTCGTTTCGGCAGGCTGCAATCTGGGACGGATACCGCTCAGAGGTTCACTTCTCCATCAAAAACGAAAACGAATCGTTTGTGCCCGGCGGAATCACGAACCGATTCCCCTGGCATGTGTGCGCTTGGCGGCGTGACCTAGCTCAGAGTTGCGTATTCAGTGAGAAAAACTGGGGCGAAGATGCGGACTGGGTTGACCAAGTTGCACAACTCGCACGCACCGAGATCCACATCCCCGAAGTCCTGCACCATTACGAGCATGGTAGCAATAGCTTGGCCGTGGATTTTGACACTTCTGCCACAGCATGACCGGGTTAGCTGCATTCCAAGCCAGAGCTTTCGAGAGCGAAGCTGGGCTTTATGGTCGAGACGCTACCATTGCCGGTAAATCTGTGCGACTTTTAGCACGCAAGAGCGACTCTTTGGAAAACTCTATGGGTGGCTTTGAAGATACCGACGAACTCACCGCACAAATTCAAGGGGATGCTCCTGCTGTCCACGCGCTTTGTCTTCTGGGAGGAAAAAACTACCGAGTGAACAACGTGCAAACGCTAGGCGGAAACCGTCACGCTTTTAACCTGCGGCCAATCGGCTCGACCAAATGATTTCCCTAGCCGAAGACCTCAAGGCGAACCTCGTCAGCTATCTGTCTGATCAGATAATCCGATTCTCCGTGGTTGAGAACCTTAACTCTGAGAGCGTGGGCTTACCTCGTTGTGTGGTCGAGGTGGTGGATGATGGCGAAGAAATCCTGCATGTTGCAAGCCGCTACAAAGTTACGGTGACATTGATGTTAGAGGCGGCAGGCGAAGACAGCAAGGTTCTCCTGAAGTCTGGCAGTGCCGACTTAGACGCCGCGCTGTTCCCAGACTACGTTAGACAGGCATGTACTGACGGCGACGTTGTCATTGACGGGGTTCTTTCGGACGTTACGACATCTGACATAGACGGAGAGGTCTGGACGCGCTCACGAAGCGTCACGATTTACGCTCACGCGACGATTGTAGCCAGCCTTTGATTTGACACCTTGCGGCAAGTATGGCCGCAACTATCATCAAATCCACGGGAAGCGCAGCATCTATCGCCTTCGGCACTGCCATCACTTTCGCCACCTTCATTCTTGAGGGCAGCACCCACACGAAAAACTCCGAGTCTACCACGATTGCGGACGCTGACGGTGACGTTGTTGGAGTTGCCTTTTTTGGTGCAACCGAAACCCTCGCACTGACCGGCTCGACGAATGGCACGCCTGCGGTGACCATCGGCACGACCATCTCGCTTACTGGTGCGCCAACTGGCACCTGGTATCCTACCAGCTTCGAACTGAGCCGCGCCAATAACGGTTACGAAAAGTTCTCTCTGAATTGTAATAGATACCCAAGCACCGAGTCGTAAGGCTCGGCCTCACCTAATTGAAACCATTTCATATCACGAAGAACATCAAGTGCGCGGCGGCATTCGCCACACTTGGTGCGGAGCTTCTCGACGTTGACCAGATTGAGCGTGACGGCAGGCGCGAGCTTGTGTTTACGTTTTCCGATGCGGCCCACGGCATCACTTGCGACAAGGCATCCGCTCTCTGGGAAGGGCGTGCAACCAACAAGCTGGAAGACATGGTTGATGGCATTCTTGCTGCCCGTGGCGTGACCGCAGAAGAGTACGCGCTTGTCGCTCTTGACGCATCCCGTGCCGCGCTAGGTAACCGTGGCGTCCTGCTCAAGACCGGGATGCAGAAAAGCCCCCAGGTAACCCGCACCATTGCAGGCCGACAAGTAATTTTCCGCGAAGGCACACCAAAAGACGTTATCCGCCGCCATCTCAATTCGTAACATTATGACAAACCAAGACATCCAAGAAATCGAAGACGACCTTGCCATTGACCCAGAAGACGAAGACCGCAAGGAATCGTTGAGCAAAGCATTTGTAGGCAAAGCACCAAGCGGCCTGCGTGCAATGAATGCGGCCACAGCGGACGCCATGTATCGCACCAAAAACGGACTGCTCTCAGGTAATGCCGGGATGTTCGACATCGCTGCGTACGTGTTGCTGCACGATTTGGACGCCAATAAATACCGCGAAGCGTTGCACTCTAGCTTTGAGATTGACAGCTTCCGCGAAATTGTCCTGACGTATCTGGAGGGCGTGATTCCTTCCGAGTTGATTGGCCGCGCCGACGAAATCAAGGCCAGCCTGACCGATTGGGAGAAGATTTGCACGGGTTCCAACGACGGAAAAAAAAAGAAACGGGTAAGGTAATATGGTCTCCGCATTGGTTGGCCGGATATGTGGCTAACCTTGCAGAGAAAACAGGCTGGAGTTTCAACTTTATTATGCACGAACTCCCTATAGCTGCCGGTTTCCACTTGCTCGACTATCACGCCTCCCTTGCTGGGCGTCCGCTGTATTGGGCAAGCGCACGCGAAAAAGAAATTGACAGCTTGTAAACACTATGGCCCAACGCGTAATAACGGTTGACTTTGAAAAGCTTAGCAAAAAGATGAATCAATATTCGCTTCTTGTTGGCAAGGAAGTAACCCAGATTGTGTATAATTCTTCGCGACTGTGTTGCGTGGAGTTGGCAAGGTTTACGCAGCCGTACGGGTTTGAGCAGACCGCCAGAAAAAAGGGAGAAGGGGCCATACGAAATGACGTTCGGTCTATCGCCAAGCCGCTGAACGGTTATTGGCTGAAACAATTTCAAGACCTGTTCGGTTCTGGCGACAATTCACGCTCTCTTCGTCGCAAAGACGGCAGCGTTTGGTTGAGCCAGACTGACAAGCTAATCAAGACGGAGTCCGCGCTTTATGACATGCACCAAAAGCTGCGCAGCAAATCAACCGGCAGGACAAGCCGTGCTGGACTTAGTGGCGACCGGGTAATCGGACGAAGCAAGGCCCGCAATGTGGCAGTTGTGTCTGAGAAACTCTTGGCAAAGTACATCAAAAACACCGCAAAAAAATCAGGCACAGTTAAGGCCGGTTGGGCTTCTGCGGCAAAGTTGTGCAAGGCGGACGTTCGTGTCCCTCTTCGTGGCATTCCCGCCTGGGTAACGCGCAATATGCTTTCGCAAAATGCATCAGTGGACAGCAGCAAGGCGTCCGGCCTTGGGTTCAAGGTTATTCTGACAAATAAAATCAAGTATGCGTCTTCGGTTTTGTCTAAGGGTAACCAGCAAATTGCAGTCAATGTCGCCAAGAAAAAGATGCTTGGATTTCTTAATGCTGCTATTCGCGGGACGAAACTTAAAGAAGCGGGGCTAAGATGAGCGATGTCAATGTAGGCTTTGCGGCAAAGGATGAAGGGTTTTCTAGCTCGTTAAAGAAGTTTAACAGCAACCTAGAAGACGTTGGCAAGTCCGCGCAGAAAGCAAGTGCAGTAATTGGTGCGTCCTTTGCCAGCATGATAAAGGCTGGGGCTGGATTGGCCCTTGGGGTTGGTGCGGTCAAGGCCGTTTTTGCGGGTATTACCGGGACGATTGGTTCATTTACTGACGCTCTCGACATGGGCGGGCGACTAGCTGACACAGCGAGCCGCACCGGACTGCTTGCCGGTGAAGTGTTATTGCTTGAACGTGCGTTCTCAAACACCGGATTAAGCGCAGACGATGTGGCTGGAACCATTAACAAAATGCAGAAAGCCCTTGTTGGGGTAAACGAGGAAGGAGAGCCGACGAACAAGACCTTTGCGCAGCTTGGGTTGAACATGAGCTATCTAAAAACGCTCTCTCCTGACCAACAATTCAAGCAAATTGCGCAGGCCATTTCCGATATTCCCGACCCTGCGGAAAGGGCAGCCGCCGCCATGGGCATCTTTGGCAAGTCTGGCGCGGCAATGCTCCCTCTTTTTCGTGATTTCTCTGCCACAATGTCAGACGCGAAGGGTCAACTGGGCAGCATGGTGGATGTGATGAACAAGAACGCCAGCACCTTTGACGCCGTTGGTGACAAAATTAAAGTCATCCAAGGCAAATTTAAAGAGTTCGCTGCTGGCGTCCTTGACGTTGTCATCCCTGCCTTAGATTTCGTCACCGAAGGGCTGGCGCGGATTGACGCTGCCAAGCTTGGCAAAGACCTTGCCACGGCCTTTGTAGGAGCAACAATTGCCATGGATGGATTTGCCGCTGCGACCAATTTAGTCAAAGCCGGAGACTTTTCCGGCGCGTTCAGCCTGGCGTTTTCTTCTATCGTTTTACAGGTTAAGCAAACTGCAAACGAGATTTACAGAAATTTCATTGCAGCATTTAGTGCCGCCGGAAGTTTTCTTGCCACGGTCTTTGACGTGAAAGGCGCAATTGCTCAAACCGCGTTTGCCCTTTTTGAGATAATGGGGCAAAAGCTTGTTTCCGTAATTTCGCGCGGATTGTCCAACGCATTTGACGGGAACGCATTAACGCAAGGTCTGTCTGACGGGTTGCGCAACGCCGCAATAACCGCAGACCTAACTGCTAAGGGGATACAAACTTCGTTAACCGGAGCAGGCGGCAGGATTGCTGATCAATTTAAAGCGGCGGGAACAGCGTTCCCAACGTCATTCGCAGAAGCATACGCGCAAACAGAGCCGCTCTTTACCGGACTAGAAGCAGACGCCGCCGCCCTTGAGGCAACAATGGCCCGCATTCCCGTCCCAGCGGAAAAGCTCAGCAGCGTATGGACTGACATCTTAAGCAATGTTGACAATGCCAGCATGTCGCTTACAACAAAATTTAATGCCGGAATTGATTCAGCAGTGGGAGCGTCCGAGAAACTTGCAGCCAACTTTGCAGGGATATCTGGTGGGCTTGATTCCGGCCTAGGCGACGGTAAGTCCCCGCTTTCCGATCAGGTTGCCGCGTTGAAGACCTCCGTTGAGCAGCCTAGCACAGGAATGAGTGCAGGCCCAGCCGCTGCCGCACCAAGCCTGCCACCGGGCTTTCGTGCGCTCAATAAAGCTGGGACTTCTTTTGAGTATCAGGACAGCAGGGGAAACACTAGGAGCCGCATTGACGCACGCGCACCGCAAAGCTCATTCAACACGGGAGGGCTAGGGAAAAAGATTGACGTTTTTGGAGGAAAGACCGCTGAAGAATTTGCCGGAAAAGTTGGCGGAAAAGAATCCCCAGCAATGAAGATGGCGCGTGAACGCACCGAGCGCGAGGCGAAGGAAGGCAAGCAAACCGAGAAAAAGAAAGATGCCGCCGGAGGTGCGAAGGCCGGTGATGCAGGAAAGAAAGAAGACCCGCTCACAACTGCAGTTGAAAAAATTAGAAGCCTAATGGAAAGCCTAGAAAAAAAACTCCCAGTTAACGCTCTAGCCGCATGATTTACCAAGGAGAAACAGATTTAGTCTATCAAGCAGACGCTAGGGTAAGCACCTTTGCTTCTGGCCTGATGCTGGTGGAACGCTCGGCAATTGCTGCAAAGCACCGCGCTGATAACGCAAGACCGTCGCTGCAAGTTGGTGACCGGATGCCGTTGCAAAATGACGCTTCGATTGATGGGATTTTCATCTTCCCACAACCGCAGGAAGTCTCATCTGCCACGCATGTGACCTTTCTCATTTCGGGATATGGACGCAGCACCGATGTCGTCAAAAGGAGTAAGCAAACAAAGGTTCTTTCGGTTACTTCCCAGACAATCAACTCGACTGTTTACAAGGTCGTAACCACCGTCCCAACAGAGCTACAGTCTGGAGTGATTGCGGCAACCGACCAGGTGCCTTTGCTGCTACCATCAACCGACCCTGTGCTGTCTGTTTTCTTCCAGGCCACAAAAAAGACATATCCATATCCATCAAGCTGGAAAGCAGAGCAAATTACCCGCACAAATTACGGGCTTTGGGACGAGTTTAGCATCTCTTGGGACGTGCTAATCCCCGAAACCATCTCAATCACGTTATGACAGACAACCCGCCGGTTGACTTTGAGGCCAAAGCACGCGAGCCGGTCAAGCCTGCTGGTGGTTCTCCAATGCAGATATCGGCTTCCGACCTCATGAAAAACTTCGTGTTTGCCGGGTTGCAGCTTCCCGAAGATATGGTTGACGAGGCCACTGGCTATAACGGCCACAAGGCGCGAAAGCTCAAAGGGCCATCCAGCGGGACGTATGTTCTGGGATGCGTGAATGGCGTGATCCAGTGGATAGAAACCGAGGACTGTTAGCCTATGGCGACGGTCAAGATGTCTGGCGGGAAGGTGGTCACCAAGGAGGGGAAGGTTTCTTGCACTTGCTGCGCGTGCTGCATGTATCCGGCAGCCGCGTTGCTAGCAGAAGAGTTTTCCGAGGATGATTTGCCTAGTACAATTTATTGCATAGATTACAGCTCTGGCGCGAATGCAATTTTTAATAAAAACGTTTTTCAACGATACGACAAGAGGGTTTATTACGTTCGCGATGGCGATGATATTTTAGGAATAAATGGGTTTATCGGGATTTATATACAAGACACACTTCCAAAGACGGTTTATAGAGCTGGGGCATGGCAGGGATACGAAGAGGACGGCGGAACCGGACAATTCAATGAGTTTCTTTCAGCAAATTTTTCAGGTTGCCTGATAATTAACAGCTCAATTGGCGGAATGCTTGCGGACGACGATTTCCCCGACTCTCTCCTAGTAAACGGAGCCGACTCCATCACCAGAGTTCCCGCGACAAACCTCTGTACGTGGTCAGGCTCGCCGTGGACGCTTCGATATAATTCGACAACCTATAAATTCACGCTAAACGGCACGGCAAAAACAGACCCGCAGAACACACCCGTTGGAACCTATGGCGCAAATACCGTTTCCTGACTGTCTTCACTACCAACCCCGCAGCAAAGACGGCGGAACTTGCCTGCTCGACCTTTACGGTGGCAAGCCCAGCCACGGCACATGTGTGCTATGCATTCAGCGCGGCCAAAATAACGCCGCACATGCCGCAGACATGGCCGCCCGCCATGAGAAAACCCACCCAGCCGCCCATCGTGGCATCAGCGGATGCTGTGACCGGGCCGATTTGCGATAATTTGACACCCAAAGGAAGACATGGCGACATCCCTTTACATTGACCTTGCCGCCAACCGGCTCGTCAAAAGCCTTTACAGCGTCGCTCCCGTAAACCCATCAGGGCTAATTCGTGGGGATGTGCTGGATATCAACCTGTATTTTTTGCAGCCTACCGGCGTTAACTCGGCTCCCTATGTGCCGAGCGATTTAAGCGCGTCTTCTGTCAAGGTTGCGATTGGTGAAAAGCTCGCCATGCCTACAGCGGGAACGTGGACGTTAGATTCGAATGTCCTAACCTATAACACAACCGCCGCGCTGATACAGACCGCTCTGCGTGCTTCGCAGTCTGACGCATCCCTTACGGTGACTGGCAGCATGGAGGACGGCTTTACCATTATCTGGTCAACCGTAGGCGTTGAAGCGTTGCTATCTGGCTCATCGGCTAACCTGTCGCCTGACTGTGACCTAACAATTGCAGAACGCCGTGCAGGTTCTGCAATCATAAACGAGTCCCAGTTTGTGCGCGTGCGGCTCAAGCCTGCCGCTTACCAAGACACTTGGACAGACCTGTCAACGGCAGTCACGGCCACAGTTACCACGCTCACCGGCGGAACCGCAACCGCAAGCGAGGTGCAGAAAATTGCGCTTGCACCATATCCTAGCAGCGGAACGTGGTCTATTACATTCCCAGGGGACACCCGCAGCGTTACCGCCGCAGTTGTTGCCGGTGTTTTCACGACCACCACCAACCACGGGTTTGCCCTCAACCAGACAATTGAGGGTTCAGGGTTTACCAACGAAGCAAACTGGGTGGAAGGCACTCATTATTTTGTCAAGGCCATCCCATCTCCGACGACCTTTACCATCTCGGCAACCGAAGGTGGGGCCGCGCTGACAACGGCAACCGCAGACGCGGGCACAGGCACGGTGGGATCTCACGCTCGCACAACCTCCGAGCTTGCGGCTACAGCAACCGCAGCAGACGTGCAGGCGGCCTTGCAAGCTCTGTCCAACATTGGCTCAGGCAACGTCAACGTTTTGGGAGTTGCCGGCGAAAGCTTCACCCTCTCATTTACAGGCGACAAGGTTACCGCGAATTTCCCAGCGGTTACGGTTTCGACCACAAACTTGTTAGCTCCCTATGGTAAGACCGCCAGCCTAACGCTTGCCACCTTTCAGATGTCGGACATTCTTGCCGCCGCCGAGAGCGTTGTGATGTCGTTTGAGGTTCAGGTTGTCACCGGAGCCTACACGACTACGGTGGTCTCTCAGGATGTGACCGTTACAGCGGATCTGATCGACGGGGCGACACTTACACCGCTGCCGGTTGCAACCCTGCTTTCCCTTTTCGCTGCTACGGATTTCTCGACCCTGCCAACCAGCAACCCGGGCAGTGGTAAGGTGTGGCTTAACGGTGGAGTGTTGCAAGTTGGAGCGTAATATGATAAATAACCCTTATTCTTTCGGTGTTGGCATCTATATGAAAAAAATAATCCTTATTCTTTCTGTGTGCGCATCTTCTGCATTTGCGGCTAGTCCAAGTTTCGGCCCAGGGGGACAGTGGACAAGCGGCACGTTTTCGGCTGCAACATTGACTGGCACGACTAGCGCGGCGACATTAAGCGTGAGCGGCACGACAAGCGCGGTGACTTTGAACGTAAGCGACACCCTTTTACTAAGGACTACGGGAACGGAACCAGCCTCTGCCGCAGAATCAGGCACAGTGGGAACATTTAGGATCGCGGGCAATTACATCTACATCTGCACGGGAACAAATACATGGGTTCGTGCACAACTTCTCACATGGTAGAACAATATGGCTAACAAAGATCTACTCATCACACAGGAGCAGGCAGCAGGTGCTCCAAAAAACATCATTGTCACTCCGGTTGCCGGACAGTTCCTTAAAACAAACGGTTCAAATAACCCCATTACGGCATTGCCTGCCGCAGCCGACATCTCCGACTCCACCGCCGCAGGCCGCGCCATGCTCACCGCCGCAGACGCGGCGGCACAAGCCGCTTTGCTTCCTCTTGTCCCCACCACCCGCACGATAGGAGGGGTTAATTTGTCGGCAAACCGCAGTCTTTACGACATTGGTGTGGTAATCCCCTCCACCCTTACCCTGATTGCCGACACCTCCAACAATGTTAAAGGGTATGGTTTGACAACGATTCCTAATAGCTGGCAAAGCGGAGCAGGCACATTGAAGGGACTGAGTATTGGACAGGGCGTTACTTCAATCGGTAGTAGTGCGTTCTATGATTGTGCAGCGTTGGTGGGAACGCTAATAATTCCAAATTCTGTTACGTCGATTGGCAATTACGCTTTTTATAGCTGTGATGGCATTACCAAACTCGTCATTTCAAACTCTGTCACTTCACTTGGCAGTTATATGATGCAAGGATCGTCAGGATTAACTGCCGTGACCATCTCGAACTCGGTGACTTCGATTGGCGGGTCCGCGTTTCAAGGATGCATCAATCTAGTAAACGTAGATTGTTACGTCACTAAGACGATCATCGACTCAGCAACGAGCATTTTTCAAACAACTTCCGTTTCACTCGTTATTCACGCCAGAGCATCCGACAGCACATGGACAGCAGGAATAGGGCTGACAATCGGAGGGAACAGTAGTGTTGACGTTGTGAAAGACCTGTGATGAAAACCGTTCATTACACATCTGGTCTGCCAAGGTCTTGCAGCACACTCCTGCAAAACCTTCTCGCGCAGAATCCGCTTGTCCATGCCACGGCAACGAGCGGGGTGCATGAAGTCATGTATCTCTCCAAGGCGTTCTTCAAGACAGAGGAGTTTCGTTCCATCCCTAATCCGACAGACGGCGAGAAGCTTTTCACCGATTTCATGCGAGCCGGAATCTCCAACGCCTTCGACTCCCTGACCGACCGCTTTATCGTAGTGGACAAATGCCGCTCATGGATCGGCAGCGCAGGGTTGCTGTTCAAGCTCTTTCCCGAGGCCAAGTTGCTTGTCCCTGTCCGCGATATTCGCGGAGTGCTTTCCAGCATGGAAAAGAAGTTCCAGCAGCATCCAGAGTTTCAGTTGGAGATGAGCCAGCAAGACACGGTGCGCATCCAGACCGTTGAAGGCCGTTGCGGGTTCTGGTTGGACACTGCTCCTGTGGGACTCGCCATCCAGCGCATCCACGAACTCGCCCGACTCCACAAGGACAAGGTTCTTTTCGTCCATGCCGAAAATTTAGCATCAGACCCGCAGGGAACGATGGACAAGGTTTGGAAGTATCTCGGCATGGAGGCCTTCCAGCATGATCCCTCTAATGTCGCTCAATACACCAAGGAGCACGAACTCGGCTGGCCCTATGGTGAGCACATTATCCGCTCCGAAGTGAAGCCGCTCAAACCCGACTTCAACGACACCCTTGGCCGTCAGCTTTCCGAAACGATCAACCAGAAATTCAACTGGGTTCCAAACTTATGAAATACGCCGTCCTCGGCCCTCAGTTGGGCATCAACCGAATCTCCAACACCGAACCTCAAAACGTAGGGAAACAATCAACCGTCGTTGAGATCACCGACGAGCAAGCCAAACAGGTGATTGCTTCCCCACAAGTCCATTATGTTTTTATAGGTGGCGAACTCAAAACCTTGGCCGAAAAGCAGGCGGCAAATATGACACCAGAGCAAAAGATTGCCGCTGGAGAACAGCACGTTGCCAATGCGGGACTTACGGGTGCGCGTCTCGTCACCCTGATGGACTTGCTTCTTACCACAAAGGAAGCCGATGCCCTTGCCAGCAAGCCAAAGCTCGTTGCCCTCTACACATGGCTGCAAACTGTTAAATCCATGAGCATCGCTGGGGTGGTAACCTTCCCTCCCGCGCCACACACTTTCGAGGAAGTCATTGGTGAATAAATTGTATGTCCGAACTTTCCAAAGACCTTGACGAGAAAAAGTCGGTTATTGTGCGATTGTTCCCTAAAGCTCCTATTGAGTAATGCAACTCGGCGATTCCATCTCATCTGAAGCTCCGGTGAAACAGGCACTTAAAACCATCGCCACTGCCTTCTTGTCTGCGTTAAGCGGGGCCGCTCTCTCGACTGCAATTGTCGGCGGTGTTTTGCTTAACCGTGTCTCTATTCTTGAGCAGTCGGACAAAGACCAAATGACCGAGATTAGGCGCATTGACAAAGATGGCTCGCAGAAGATGCAGCAATATGCGGTGGAGTTGGCTGGGTTTAAGTTGCAATATGCAGAGTTTTCCGCACGGCAAATCGTGCAAATTGAAAAGCTGGCGCGGATAGAAACCGTGTTGGCAAGGTTAGACAGAAATACACCATGAAAACTATCTTTCTTAAACTTTGGGTATGGATAACCGGCGCAGGAATTGGCTTGTTTAACTTTTTGGCTCCAATCCTTGCCAGTAATGCCGCCTTGTTTTTGGAGAAACTCGCGCCAATTGCCTTGGACGTGGTGGCGTCCTATGCCGACGCGAAACTAACTGGAGACGAGAAGCGAGCCGCTGCAACGAACGACATCCGCACCGCTGCAATCCAGCAGGGTATCATTGCCAGCACCGATGTAATACAGACTGCCATTCAGCTTGCGCTTCTCAACCTTCGCGCCGGGGGAGAGAAATGAATTGGCTGCTCGACAGGCTCAAAGAGGAGTCCACATGGCGCGGCATCGTGCTTTTGGCGACCGCCCTTGGGGTTAAGCTCGACCCAGAGCGTGGTGAGGCCATCATCGCCTTGGGCCTTGCAGTTGTCGGCCTGATAAATGTTTTGCGAAAAGAGCCAACCATCCCAGGTGGTAGGTTTAACCCTCGCGCACGGGTGCGAAAAGCAACCCTTCCCCCAAGCTCACGGGGGGGAAACTTTAAGGGATGAAAACCTTTGGTGTTGACCGATACGGCGACACCAAAGCAGTCATCGCGTCTGATGTTTTGCGGGTGATCCCCAAGGAAGACCGTCGGAGTTTTCTTTTGCGTTTGCTTGACTCAATTCGTGTAACGGCTACCTTCGACAGGAAAACCGGAAACATCACAATTGAGGCGCACGGGAAGGCTGAATTATAAACAATTGAGACGCGCAGGAAGACCAAACCATGAACGACTACAAATCAATTCTTGTTGGTATTGCAGAAGCGGAAATCGGGATACGGGAGCAGGGCGGCAACAACCGCGGCGGGCGCATTGTCGCCTACCAAAAAGCCACTTGGCTTGAGCCTGACGCATGGCCTTGGTGTGCTGCGTTTGTTTGTTGGTGCATCAAAGACTGGTTGGGTGTGCCCGGTGTTGCCGAGTCCATTGGCGTTGGAAACGTGGAGAAATGGCGACCTAAAACAGCATCGGCATTTGATTTTCTGCAATGGGCAAAAGAGAAGGATTTACATGTGCTAGGCGAGGGCGCGGAAGTTCACGCGGGCGACCTTGTTATCTTTGATTTTTCGCACATCGGCATCGTTGTGGAGGATGCTCTTAAAGGCTCGCAGTTTATCCAAACCGTCGAGGGCAATACCAACGGCAAGGGTGACCGTGACTCGACCTCTGGTGACGGTGTGTGGTGCAAGAAACGCCCGCGCACGTTAGCCCGCAATTTTATCCGGCTATGAAGATCACCGTGGCCCGCCGCAAGTTAGGCAAAGAGCGATCCTATGGGTTAGCTTGGCAGCATCTTAAAAAGGTTGAACTCGACACGCGCTTAACTCCGCGCAAGGAACTTGAAATCATGGTTCATGAAGTCTCGCACTTAGTGTTTCCAAAGATGCCAGAAGACGACATTGAGCGTCTTGGCAAGATAGTCAGCAAAGTTTTATGGCAACAAGGCTACCGAAAAAACTCATGAAAAAAACTCAATGGACAGTCAAAGAAGCTGGGCTAAATGTCAGCGTTTTCAAAATAGACCTAAAGCACGTTGGCGACGAGCAGTGGGTGCTGCTGCAATCCGATGTGCATTGGGACAATCCCAAGTGTGACCGAGAACTATTGACAAAACATCTCGACCTTGCATTGGAGCGCAATGCCCCGGTGATTGATGCTGGCGACTGGTTCTGCGCCATGCAGGGTAAATACGACAAGCGCAGCAGCAAGAAAGAGATCCGCCCAGAGCATAACTCGGACAACTATCTTGACCTCCTTAAGCGGACATCCGTTGATTTTTTAGAGCCTTACAAGGACATCATCACGGTGCGTGGTTACGGAAACCATGAGTCAGCCATCAAGAAAAACCATGAGACATGCTTGACCGCTGAAATGGTTGCCATTGCAAAAGACCGTGGGTTTCCGCACATCTCTAAGGGGGGCTTTTCCGGCTACATTAAATTTCAAATTGCCACCGGAGGAAAGGAGGCGGCGTTCAAACTTTGGTATTTCCACGGTACTGGTGGAGGTGGCCCAGTTACTAGGGGAGTAATCCAAACCAATCGTCAGGCGGTCTACGTTTCCGATGCGGACTTTGTCTTTACTGGACACACGCATGATTCGTTTCAGCTTCCCATCTCGCGCATCAGGCTGAACACAGCTTACCGTATTGAGCATTGCCGCCAGACCCACATTAAAGCGGGCGGTTACAAGGAGGAGTTTCTTGATGGCAATGGCGGATGGCACGTTGAGCGTGGAGGCCCGCCTAAACCCGTGGGAGCGTATTGGATTCGGTTCTACTACCCCAAGGGGACGACGGACGGGCAGACACAGCGCACCGCTGAGTATGATTTGATTGAAGCTAAATAACGTCGAACAAGGCGATGGACTCAACCGCCAGAGCGCGGTGGGTCATCTTGGGTGTTGGGCCGCCGTGGTGCGCGTTTCTTTTTGCGGAGCGGCACAGATAGGATTGCTCGGCGAGCTTCCTCCGTGATGGGGATGTCTCCCGCCTCACGGCGTTGGATCGTCCGATAGTCCACTCCCAGCAGAGCCGCGACACCCTTTTGGGTGCCGCGCTCTTTGCGGGTTGCTTTGTATTGATCGGGCGTCACAGGGTTTCGTAGTCGCCGTCCTCGTCAGCTTCCGCCAAGTCGATGCTGTCGATGTGGGCCGCGTCGAATGGCATGTCCACGCCGTCCTCAACCTCCGCCTCAGAATTTTCGAAGAGGAAGTAGATTTTCGCCGGGGCTCCATCAATGGTTCCGCGCTCTGCCCATTGCTGCATATTTTCCTGCTGGTATTGGCCAGGCAGGCAGGCTCCGGTTGCATAGGCACCGTCCCCGTCAGGCTGGAATTTTGCGAAGGCTTCGTTGATTTCGTTTTGGTTGGTGATGTTTTTCATAACGCGATCAGAATACGGCGTCACGCCGTAAGAGTCAACATTTATTTTCATTTATTTTTCACGTCGATTTCCGGCCTGCCCAACAGCGCATGGACCTAACCACCGGAAGACCGGTGGCAGGTCATGCTGGTGTTCTGGCAACGGAATTGGACGCGCATCCCGTCCCGGTAGCCCTTGCGGAAGTGGACAGCTCCCACGGCGAAGCCGAGCGGGAAGCCGAGGCGGGAGCCAGTCCCATAGACCAGCACTTCCACTGGCCCGCCCCATTCGTAGATTTCCTGCATCCCCGAGAAGCTGTTGAAGACCTTCGTGACCGGGATCAGATAGACGATGTTTTCCGCAACGGCCATGCTGTGGCGCATCCATTCGCGGAGAATGTTGTAGGGTGGATTCGAGACGATCCAATCGACCGGAGTTTCCCACTTGTAGAAGTCTTTCCCTTCGCGGATTTCGCACCAGTCCGCGCCGGGCATGTGTTTCAGGAACGCGCCATCCCCTTTACATGGATCTAGGACACGACCGGCGGGGCGGAAGTATTCCACCACGTCACGAGCGCACCATTCCGGCGTCATCACAACGTCGGCGTCATACTCGGGAGTGTCGAAGAGTTTGTATTGCATCGGGTGTCGTTTGGTAATTCGGAAGAGCCAGAACAAGGGAGTGGACCTAACCGCCGGGAGCGTCCTTCTTGGATTCGGGCGTCGGGGGCGGCGGTAGGTCACCCCCAGCGTTCGACAAATACTCGCGGATGGCTTTCAACACTCCTGGGAATCTATCGTCTTGGTCCTTGTCTTTGGATTTCCAGAACGAGTCCCATTCTTCGACGACGTATTCCAGAAGCATCCGTTGCTTGTCGTTTTCCAACATGAGCCACCTGTGCGCCGTAGTAATTTTTTCGCACTCCTCTTTCCAATACCTTGCCTCGGCCTCGATCCTGTCCAGATCGAAACCGCTTATTGTGATGTCGTGTGTTCTTCCCATAAAATTAGTCGAACCAGCTCATGCAGCAAAGCCCCGCCCTTCGGACGGGCCTTGCTGATGACGGTCGTTCGACAGAATATCCCGAGTGTCTGCGGCTATCCCGGCAGCGTGTTCGAGGTGGCCATGAGCACGCGCCCATTCCATCCACCTCGACAGCAGCACTTGTGCGCGGTCTTGCTTTCGCTCCGTGTTGCCGGAAATCAGCAATTTCAGCCGTGTTCCGAGTCGCTGGATTTCGTCAGTCACCTCCGCGTCAGCGCATTCCTGCACAGACCACCGCATGATTTCGCGGATTGTCTTTTCTCCCGCGTCCTTGAGGTGGCACAGTGCAGTGGACGATTTTTCAGGGAAGTTTTTCAGGCACCAGTCACAGTGAGGGAGATCATCCCGCGTTTGTCGCTCGCACCAAGGGCATTTGATTTTGTTCATAAAGGTAAAATGTCGAACAGGCCAGTGGAGGAAACGGCTACGCTTCGCTACGCCGTCCCTCACTGGCAGCGTTCGACAAAGAGTCCACGCAACGCCCCCAGCCCTATTGGCCGCAAGGTGTTCCGCAAGGTTCGCATATTTCCTGTTTCAGATAGCGTAGTGCGCTCATCAGGCACTTGGATTGAAGGTTGACATCCGGCGAGTTCACCACGTTTTCGCTTACTTCAATTTCTGCGATCTTACCGCCTGAATCAGTCAGGGTCATTATGAGTATTGCCATAAAATTGTCGAACAAGGCGGTCCACGGAACTGTCACCCGTGGGACGCCGGATTTGAGGTTGAGTTTTTCGGCACGGGTGACAGCCCGTGACCTTGATCGTTCAGCAAAATCATAAGCGGGGCCTGAATACGACGACCGCCACCGGGAAGGGCGCGGATGCGTCAGCCCCCGCGAATTTCACGCGGCCTTTCGGGAAGCGCACTTCCCCCTTCACGGCGTATCGGTGCCACCATTCCGTATCCACACGAGCAGGCACGAAGGCCACCACCAAGGCCCCATTGTCGCGGGCTTCCTCGTAGGCTTTCTTCATCCACGTTCCGAGGGCGCGGCCATAGGGCGGATTCATGAAGACCCGTTCATCCTGCCACGATTGCGCCAGTCCGTCCTCTTCTGGCGTGTAGTGCTTTTTGCACTTGGCCGTTTCATGGTGGCAGCAGGGATCGAGCGTGAAGTCGAACTCAAGATCCAGGTAGTTGAACCACTCTTGAGGCGTTGCCCATGTCATATCCACGCTTGAGGACATGACGCGGCGCGAGTGAGCGGCGTAAGAAGATGCTGAACAAGGCGGCGCACCTAATCCCACCCCGTCAGGCGTTTGGGCTTCGATGGCGTCCATTGTGGTTTGTGAGCTTGTTTCCATAGATTAGTCTTTAGAGGGGTGGGATAGGTGGCCTTGGTCGTTAGCCAAAATAGACCTCCCTGCTTCGGGGCGTCCCCCGACATCACACGTTGCTTCGTGGTCCAGTTTGCTGTCCGATAGCTCGGGTCCAGTGTGGGAGATAGCGTTGTATTCATCGAGTGCCGCCTGTGCCGCCTCACGGTGCGGGTTGCGACCTTCCGGCAGGTAGTGACCGAGGCACATATCCACGACGGCAGCCAGCCCTTCGGATACTTCCAGTTGTGTGCGGTATGCCATCGTCAGTCCTCCGAAAAGTTTTGCGGCTTTTAGAGCGTTTCGTTTGATGAGGGCGATCTCATTTCTGAGTTTCCCATTATCTTCCTCCAGTTGTCTGGCGAAAGACGCGGGGACGCATCCATCGTGCTGCTGGCTCCATTTGCTTTCGATCTTGTCAGTTTGTGGTGTGTTCATAAAAATATGGCTAACAAGACGAGGCAGCTAATCCTTCGGATAGCTGCTCTTTTCGTTGGGCAAACAGGGGATCGGACCCCGCTCGCCCATCGTTGAGTTATCGGCGTGCGAGTCCACCGAGCATCGCGCCGACCCCGGTCGCGGTCGTGGGTTGAGGTTCGCCAGCGCAGCAATCCGTTGCAGCGTTGACCTGCGGATATGGCGCGGGAGCTTCTGCACCGCCGAGCGTGTGCTTGGCGTTGAATCCCTCTTCCTTGAGGATGCGCTTTTCCGTGGCTTCTGGATCGCGGAGGTATGCCCCCACGTCCAAGACGAGTTTATCGACGCTGGTGTAAGCGAGTTGCTGACAGCCAACCTGTGCGACGAATCCATTGAGGACCGGCGTTATTGTGATGTTTCTTAGCATTGTGTTTGTTTGGTCACTCGGACCAGTTCACCACTCAGAGGCAGGTGACGCCCAAAAAATGCCCAACAGGCCATTCCAGCTAATCGCCTTTCGCTTCGCTCTCAGGCGATAGCTGACTGGCAGCGTTGGCCCGATTATCGCGGAGCCGTTCGACGGCGGCCGCGCAGTAGGGCTCGTGCATATCGATGCCCACAGCGCGGATGCCGAGTTGTTGGCAGGCGATCAGTGACGATCCGCTGCCCATGTAGGGGTCGAGCATGGATTGCGGCTTATTGGCTTTGCCGATGCACCACTCCATCAGTTGCACGGGTTTTTGGGTGGGGTGGACGCGCTTGATAGGTCCGCCTTCCTTCACCCCGTGCCACATCCACCGGAACATGCGGACGGCGCGGCGGAGGTTTGTCCATGCGAGTTCGGCATCGGCGAAGGACAGACCGTCGTTTTTCTTGTCCCAGACCAGCCAGCATGTCGCCCGGCGGAGTTGCTCGTAGTAGTTGCCGCCCCAGATGATGGACTCCTTGCAGCTTGCGATCAGCATTTGCAGTTCCCACGGCTCGGGTTGCTTGGCATCCCATTCGGCGGGTTCGTATCGTGCCTTGCCGATCTTGCCCGTCTTGGCGATGTTGATGCCGTATGGCGGGTCGGTTAGCAGCAGATCGAACTTGGGTAGCTGCGGCACGATGACCCGAGAGTCGCCACAAAAGATCGTGATCAATCCGTCGTCGTAGTATGGGACCGGAAGAGGGCC
>NZ_JBMOJE010000043.1:0-35964 GCF_049316945.1 Propionivibrio sp.
GTGGCCGCAACCAGACAATGCGGAGCTAAAATATGTCATCGGGGTTTGCCGAGGTGTTCATGCGTCAATGCTGCTGTCTTCGGCCTGGAAGAATGCTCGAATCCGCAACTGGCACAATGACTGAAGAAATATGACCTCGCTTTCCCAACTCCATTTGGATATTGAAGCACGCGTACAAACCATCCGGGAGAATCGCCCCGGTTGGTTGTGCGCGAAGGGTTGCGACAGTTGTTGTCGGCGGCTCGCCGAAGTGCCTCAACTGACTGCTGCGGAATGGGACTTGCTGCGCGTGGGCCTGGCCGCGCTGCCGTTGGAACGACTTGAAGAAATTAGCCGGGACATGGCTGCCCTGGCTGACCAGCGGTCGCGCCCTGTCGTCTGCCCCCTACTGGATACGTCTTCCGGCGCCTGCCCGCTGTACGCCCAGCGTCCGGTGGCCTGCCGCACCTATGGCTTTTACGTGCAGCGCGACAAGGGGCTGTATTGCAACGAGATTGAATCCCGCGTAGCGGATGGTGCATTGGCCGATGTAGTTTGGGGCAACCAGGATGCCATTGATCAGCGGCTCACCGGTCTGGGCGAAAGCCGCATGTTGACCGATTGGTTCGATCGTTGGGAGAGTGGCAATTTCCTCCAAACGCCCATACTCATTTAACGCGTTCAGTTTCTGACGGGGCAGAATCTTGCAAGTTCGCCAGCGCTGAACTAATTTGGAATAATGGGAATTGGATTTGATGGAAGGCTGGGTATCGTGTCTGGCCTTGATTTTGTCAACCAGCGGCCAGCAAAGACGTTGAGAGGATATTCGCAATAAAAGGAGTGTTCCCATGAAAAACAGCCTCAGAAAATTGGTAGCCACCGGACTCGTTGCGATCATGGCTGTTCCGCTTTGCGCTACAGAGGCGTTGGCGGGCGGTTTTCACAATGGATACGGCCACAATAATCACGGCGGTGGTCACGGCAATTACTACAGCAGCAACCAGATGTGGGCGGCGGTAGGAGTAGGTGTGCTCGGTGGTGCGCTTATTGGCGCGGCGGCGGCCCGGCCGGCTCCTGTTTATTATCAGGAGCAACCGACGGTTTACCTACAGCCGCCAGTCTACGTTCAGCGACCCGGTTATGCTCAGCCGCCTGTATATGTTCAACCGCCTGTTTACATACAAGCGCCACCGGTTTCATATTTACGATATGACCCAGGGTGTGGCTGTCTTCGCTAAGGTTGGAAATAAGGGATCCGCGAATAACTTGAATGCCCTATGTTTTCCAAAGCGACCCTGAATTTTCTCGACGAACTGGCAACCAACAACAGCAGGGCGTTGTTTGAGGCCCCGGGTAAAGAAACGTTCCACCAGCGGAGCGAAGCTTGCAAGGGTGGTCATGGCAGATACTCCCAGCGGTGTTCGAGCCGGCGCATTGCCTCGCGCATCAACTCCGGCGAGGCACGTAAGTACCAAAAATGTGCAGCAGCACATTTTTGGTATTAGATACAGAAAGTTGTTATGTGCAGTTCTCTCTCCAGGCCCTTGATTACAAATTAGACCGGTTGGCAATACTCAACATAATTCTTGGGCCGGATGTGGGGGCCCCCGGTTAGTAAACGGCATAGCGTGACCTCGGCAGCATTACAGCGATTGCAGCCACTCGAGCAGCGTTTTGTTCTGCTTCCAGGACGGAATTTTGGGGAGCGCGCCAACGTCGGCGACTTTCTCGAGCGCCTTTCGTTTCATCTCAAGGTTTGCCCGTGCGTAAATCTCAGTCGTTTTCACATCCACATGCCCTAAGAAGTCGCGGATGATTTCAAGGGGGACGCCACTCTGCAGGAGATGCATTCCCTTTGTATGCCTCAAAGTGTGCGGGCTCACCGGCTGGGTGAAGCCCGGGTGATCGCGCCGTAGTCGTTGCACATACTTTTGCAGCAGATAGCGCACGCCCGAGCGTGATAAGCGTTCCCCCTTTCGATTCTGGAAGAGCGGCTTGTCAGCGTGTTCTGGACGATCCAGATCGTGCTCACGTAGATGCTCGCGCAGCAGTTCGACCGTCGGGTCCATCAAGGGCACGGCGCGCATCTTGCGCCCCTTGCCCATGAGCCGCATCTGTGCGGGCGGATCCAGGCGCACATCGCCGGCGTTCAGGTCGATCAACTCCTGCACTCGAGCGCCGATGTCGTAGAGTACGCTCAACATGACTGCATCTCTGCGGCCCGCATGTGTATGCAGATCGGGTTGCGCAAGGACCTGCGCGAGATGCTCTTTGGAGAGATATCCGACGATCGGATGCGCATGCCGCTTCAGAGGAATAGCCAGGATCTGCTGGCACTGCAGCAAGCGCTCCGGCACTTCGGACTGCACGTAGCGGAAGAACGCGTGCAAAGCAGCGAGGCGATGGTTTTGCGTTTGGATTGTGACATGCCGGTCGTTGGCCAAGTGATCGAGGAACGCCTCCACAAGGGAGGGGTCGATCTGCACCAGAGATAGTCGTTCCAGGGCGATGCCGCGCACGTCGCGACAGAACCGCAGCAGTAGCGTGAACACATCGCGGTAGGCCTTGATGGTGTTGGGGCTCAGGTTGCGCAGAGCGGCCAGGTAATGCGTCAAGAAGTTGGTTACGTGCACGGAGAAGTCGGTCGGTTTCATAACTTAATCCTCCGCGGGATGACATCGCCAAAGGCGGCGTTGGTACGCGCCGTGATCTGCGGATACAGCTCGACAATCAGATGCAGATAGTGCTGCGTTCCGGCAAGCGACCGATGGCCCATATAGGTTGACAGCACCGGGAGCTTCGCATTGAGGTCTGCCCCCTCGCGGCACCAGCGTAGCAGGGCATGGCAGGCAAATCCGTGGCGTAGATCATGGATGCGCGGCCCCTTGCCTCTGCCGGCGTGCCCGATCTTGCATCGCAGCAGCAGTTGCCGGAATACCGCATACACACCTCCAAGACTTAACGGGCCGCCGGAGGGCGACGGAAAGAAGTACGCATCGGCTGGACGATCTCCCATGCTTTTGGCGTACTTTTGAAGGCGCTGCACTAACGACAAGGCGGGAGGCACCAGGCGATCCTTGCCGAATTTGCCCTTACGCACCGTCAGGATCCCTTGGTCAAGGTCAACATCAGCCATGCGTAGGTGCAACACCTCCCCGAGCCGAAAGCCGCAGCCATAAAGCAGTCGGAATACTTCGGGCATGATGAGGTGGCGCAGCGGTGAGTGCGCAGTTGGTGTGAGCTGATCAGCCGCGTGGAGCAGTTGTTGTACCTCGGCCTGTGTCGGGATCCGTGGTGAGAAACTGGTGCCGCACTTTGCCGCCAGCGAACGCTCCGGCACATCGGCGGAGTAGCCCAGCCGGCACATGTACTTGGCGAATTGACGAACAGCGCAGATGCGCTGCCACTGTGTTCCTGCGCTCTCGTGAGGTCGTTTGGCGAGCCACTTGCGGTTGATGGAGCGGGGTAGCTCGCACTGCGATAGCGCCTCATCGCATAAGAATCGATCAAATTGCGCCAGTATCCGAGCCGTTCCATTGTATGGGTAACCACACGCCCGTTTCTCCCTAACAAACTGCTCCAGCAGTGAGCCAAGAGCACTCTGGAACTGCGCTTTGAACTCTCTATTCGACATGAGGCACCTCCTCGGGGTCCAACGCAGCAGTGCGCAAGGTTTCCACGTCGGCCTTCGCGTAGATCAACGTCGATGCCGTCGTTGCATGCCCCAGGATCTCAGAGATGACGTGAATCGGTGTCTGCTCACGCAGGAGTGTCGTTGCCAGCGTATGGCGCAGCGAATGCAGGCCGTGATGTTGTTTGCTCCGAAAGTGGATGCCGGCAAGTTCTTTCCAACGCGTGACGGTGCGGTAGAGGCCGCTTGTCTCGCTGAACGGCAAAAAGGGCGGCTTCAATGTGAGAAACACCTCGCGTTGGTCGCTCTGAGGGCGGCCTGATTTCAAATAGTCAATCAATGCCTCGCCGACTTCTTCGGTTAATGGCAAACACAGTGGCGCCAGTGTTTTCAATTGAGTAATCTCTATGGTGGCCGTTTCCCACTTCAAATCATCGAGCCGCAGCGCTCGAATATCCTCCCCTCGTAATCCCAAGCGACATGCAAGCAGGAGCATTGCGTAGTCGCGCTTGCCGATGGGCGAACTACGATCCACTGCATTGAGCAGTTGGACCAAGATCTCTGGGTCCCACACTGATGGAATTGTGGCATCTCGTGGCACGCGGATCGTCGGTAACACATAACGGAGATCCCGCTGCAGGATTCCTCGCAGCAGAAGAAACTGCAGAAAGCTGCGCACATCGGACACAATCCGCGAGACCGTCCTGGCTGTCAGACGATGTTGTGAGATAACGAACTCACTGAGATCGGCCGGCTGCAACTGATTGAGAATCGTGGTGCCCCTCAAGCGTAGGAAATCCGCGAATATTGCCAGCTCTCGCATCCGTTCGCGAAGGGTGCTCGGCCGAAGATGAAGGCGATCTCTGCAGTATTGTTCGTATTCTTGTAGTGGCTTTTGCATGAGCGCCGGGATTTGGGTCTGTCGCATATTGATGCGGGGGCGCTCAATGCATCCGTCACGCGCGAAGTCTCCAAGCGCTTTGAGACTGAACACAACGTGCCGTCGCCACCCGTCGCTTGGCTTGAGGCATTCGCCCTCACGGCTCTGATACGCGTTCGAAAAACGTGTCGCTAAATCCTCCGAGTACATATCTTCCAGCTTTATCTCGTGAGAAAACGCCACGAGCTGCTGCCAAACTTTGCGGTAGCGTCTCAGCGATCTTCTGCTATAGCGAACCTTCTCCAGCTCGCTTAACGCGAGTGCAACAAGCCGATCCAGCGGCAACGTGATTGCACTTTGATTCTTGGACAGATCCATGATTAACCTCCTGAACAAGGGCGACCGCGATGGCCGCCGGGGGGTAAATTATTAAACTTTTATGTGCTGTAATCAAACTCTAATGTCTTGCTTTTAAAGCAATTTCGCTGGCTACTCTACATAACGCTCCACTGTATCTAATACCAATGTGTATCTGCGATGTGGGCGTGGCCGAGGTAGGCAGACAGGACTGACTGGCAGGTGGCGCTCTGGATCCTGGTCAGACCGATACCACTTCAAGAGCGTATTCGTTGCGAATCGATGACGCAGGTCATGCAGGCGTGGCCAGTGACTGTCGGCGACGCCGCCCAGAGCGATCTGCATGGATAACGCAAAGAAGGTTCGATGAATATCTCCCTCATCGAGGCGATTGCCCCAGTTGGAAACGAACAAGTAGGAAGATATCGACCTTCACGCCTAGTGACGATTGCGTCGGCCGATGTGATCTGCGAGCACTTTGCAAGTCGAGGGATGCAAAGGCACGAGCCGATCCTTTCCAAACTTGGCGCCGAGGATCGTAAATACTTCAATGTGTTCAGTAGCAGATGCCGCCAGCCGATTGCAGCAAGTCGCCCGACCCGGCGCGTTGCGAGCAGCATCAGAAGGTGCGTGAATTGTGCAAAGATAAAGTAGGCCCGGAACACCGCCACTGCCTGCGTAACAATCTGTCGCTAAAAAAGTAGCCGCGAACGATTAACGTATGATCGGCTCGCTCAGCCAGGCCGCACGCCATAACTCGAGCTTGCGCTCGAAAGCCAGTGTGTAGGCCGGGCTAGTCGAAGGCAGCACACGAGTATCGTAGCCTTGCTCAAGAAACCAGCGTTCGAGCTTGCCTGAAGTCTTGCCGTTGAAACAAATACGCCGCAATTGCGGCGTATTTGCTTTGAGCCAGGAAAAATCGTTCAACTGAGGCGCCTCGATGGCCGAGTCGAGAGCCCCTTCGCGCATGCAGGAACGATAAACATCCCACACGCCGATGCGCTGCCGCAACAGGCAACGTTGCTTTTTCTCGTAATCGAGATGTAAAAACGGTTCGCCGGTCAGTGCCGCCAGCAGCCGCCAGAACTGGTTCTGGCGGTGGGCGTAATAATGCTGGGCAGCCAGCGAAGCGGGAGAAGGAAAGCTGCCTAGAATCAACGTTTCCACACCCGCATCGAGAATCGGTGGAAGCCCGTCCAGCATGACGGGTGGCAGACCCGAAAGCAGCCTGCCACTGGCCATTACTTGCTGCCGGAAGAGAGCGCCAGCATCAGATCGTTGATGCGCTTGACGAAGCCGGCCGGATCATCCAGCGTTCCGCCTTCGGCCAGTGTTGCCTGCTCAAGCAGCAGGTTGGCCCAGTCGTCGAAACTGCTTTCTTCGTACTTCAGGCGCTGCACGGCCGGATGCTTCGGGTTGATTTCGAGAATCGGCTTGGTGTCCGGCGCCTTTTGCCCGGCTGCCTTGAGGATGCGCGCCAGATTGCCACCGAGATCGTGTTCGTCAGCGACCAGACATGAGGGCGAATCGGTCAGGCGATGCGTCACGCGCACGTCCTTGACCTTGTCACCCAGCGTGGTCTTGATCTTGTCGAGCAGTTCCTTGTACTCGTCGGCGGCCTTCTCGGTTTCTTCCTTGTCGGCGGCATCTTCCAGTTTGCCAAGATCAAGCCCGCCCTTGGCCACCGACTGCAACGGCTTGCCGTCGAATTCGGTCAGGCTGCCGGTCACCCACTCATCCACCCGCTCTGAAAGCAGCAGCACTTCGATGCCCTTCTTGCGGAAGATTTCGAGGTGCGGGCTGTTCTTTGCGGCGGTGAAGGTTTCGGCGGTAACGTAGTAAATCTTTTCCTGACCTTCCTTCATGCGCGACACGTAATCGGCCAGCGAAACCACTTCTTCCGGGGTATCGAGGTTGGTCGAGGCGAAGCGCAGCAGCTTGGCGATGCGGTCCTTGTTGGCGAAGTCTTCGCCGGTGCCTTCCTTGAGCACGCGACCGAATTCCTTCCAGAAGGTGGCGTATTTTGCCTTCTCTGCGGCATCCTCACTGTCGGCCAGCCCTTCGAGCAGACCGAGCACCTTTTTCACGCAACCGCCACGGATGGTATCGATGTCGCGCGATTCCTGCAGGATCTCCCGTGAGACATTAAGCGGCAGATTGTTGGAATCGACGATGCCGCGCACGAAGCGCAGGTAGACCGGCATCAATTGCTCGGCGTCGTCCATGATGAAAACGCGGCGCACATACAACTTCACGCCGTGGCGCGCACCGCGATCAAGCATGTCGAACGGGGCTTTCGACGGGATGTAGAGTAGCTGGGTGTATTCCTGCTTCCCTTCGACCTTGGCATGCACATAAGCCAGCGGGTCGTCGAAGTCGTGCCCGACGTGCTTGTAGAACTCCTTGTACTGCTCTTCGGTGATTTCCGACTTGGGACGCGCCCACAGGGCCGAGGCCTGATTGACGGTTTCGTCTTCGTCGCTGGTGATCTGTTCGCCCTTCTCCTGATTCCATTCCTCTTTCTTCATGAGGATCGGCAGGGTGATATGGTCCGAATACTTGCGCACGGTCTGCTTGATCTTCCAGCCGGAAAGGAATTCGTCCTCACCTTCACGCAGATGCAGCGTAACTTCCGTACCGCGCGTCGCTTTTTCCACCATTTCGACGGTGAATTCGCCTTCGCCCGCCGATTCCCATTTGACCGCCTGGTTGGTTTCCAGACCGGCACGGCGGGAAATCACGGTGACCTTGTCAGCAACGATGTAGGAGGAATAAAAACCGACACCGAACTGGCCGATCAAATGGGCATCCCGGGCCTGATCGCCGGTCAGCGCGGAAAAGAACTCGCGCGTGCCCGATTTGGCGATGGTTCCGAGGTGTTCGACGGCTTCATCGCGCGAGAGACCGATGCCGTTGTCGGAGATGGTCAGCGTGCGTGCTGCCTTGTCAAAGGACAGGCGGATTTTGAGGTCGGAATCATCAGCATAAAGCGTGGCGTTGTTCAGCGCTTCGAAGCGCAGCCGGTCGCAGGCGTCAGAGGCGTTGGAGATCAACTCGCGCAGAAAGATTTCCTTGTTGCTGTACAGCGAGTGAATCATCAGATTCAGCAGTTGTTTGACTTCGGCCTGAAAGCCGAGTGTTTCCTTGTTGGCGCCCATTGATTACTCCGTGAAAAAAACGTTGGTCTGATCGATGCGAAGCCACAGGTTCAGTGAAGATGATCTGCGGTCTATGTCGCGACTAAAAAACCGGGAGCGCATGCACACCCGGCGATGGGGCGGTAGATTGGGGCAAGCCGGGCTATTTCAAGGCCTGCTGAAAAAGCACATGATGAACCGACAAGATCAGGAGGCGAACATGGCTTTCAGCCAGGTTCAATGCAGTTGCGGCAGAGCACACTCATGGCTCGATACTACGATAGTCAATTTCAAGCACCTCAACTTCCCGCCAACCGGCCGGACTCTGGAAACGCACACTGTCTCCCTCCCGCGCCTTGAGCAGTGCTCGCGCCAGTGGCGACACCCAACTGATTCGTCCACGCGCGAAATCTGTCTCGTCGACACCGACAATCTGATAAACCTGTTCAATCCCCTGCTCATCGCAGAGGGTGACAGTTGCGCCAAAAAAAACCTGATCCGGATTTTCCTGCCGTGCCGGATCGACGATTTCCGACAGATCAAGCCGCTTGGTCAAAAAGCGGATACGCCGGTCAATCTCGCGCAGACGCCTCTTGCCGTAAATGTAATCGCCATTCTCCGAGCGATCGCCATTCAAAGCGGCCCAATGCACAGCCTCGACAACTTGTGGACGATCGGTACGCAGCAGGTGGTCAAGTTCCTCCTTGATCCGTGCATACCCTCCCGGCGTGATGTAGTTGCGTGTTCCCTGCGGAAGCTTCAGCTCCGGCGCAAGTTCATCCTCATCATCGCCGTCACCGTCTCTGATAAACGCCTTGCTCATGAAGTAGCACCGGCAAATTCAATAGAAACGGCGCAGGACGAAGAGCCTGCGCCGCATTGAAAGACATCGACGCATCAATAACCGATATTGAACGCCTCAACATCAACATGGATGGTATCGCGCCCTAGCGCCAAGGCCGTGTAACGAGCAAACTGCGTTGCCCATGTCTTGCCATCGATGAATCGTTGTTCGCCGCCAAAACGGGCAACGTTAAGTATTTTGTCGATAATCAATAACTTACCCATGGGGTTGGTGGGCTCGCATTTCAGATCCACGAATTCTATGCTGAACCAGCGGCGAGCCTCCTCCGGCGAACTATCAGCAAGCTCAGCTTGAGTGAACTTATATTGGTATTGTCTATCTTTACCAAACGAAACGGTCACGTGATAAAGCATTTGCCTTCTCCAGCAAGTTTCAAGGGGTACATTCTCTTCTGCCTATTCTATTCTCAAAAGTCCCCAAATGACGCAAGTCTCGAATGCGCATACTCAATTAATTGACGGCATGCACGCTGTTGCATGGGGATAATCACTTTCGGAATGGTCTGCGCCGCAACGGCCATCATTGAATGCCGGACTTTTCGGTAAGCTGGGCCAGCTTTGCCGGATCAGCACATTTGTTACCAGAAGCATTTTCATGCTGATCGCTGTCGTCCTCCCAGGGCGATTGTTTTTTCCCGGCGGTACGCCTACCATAGAACCCGATACACCCCGCCACGTGGCAGCCACACTGGCTCTTCTGATAGCCTGGCGGACACTGCGCGTATTGTGGTCTGTGATTCTTGGCATTTGCGCCATGCGAAGGTTACAGATTCTTGTGCGTTAGACGAATACCAACCAACGGATATTTGAATGATGCTGACCGAAGAAGAAACAATCAATGCACGCGCCACCTTGAATGAGCTCCAGGTGGAACACCGCGATCTCAATCTCATCATTGAGCACCTGGTGAGCACCCCCTTGCCCGAGCAGGATCAGTTGCTGGTCCATCGCCTGAAGAAACGAAAACTACTGCTCAAGGATAAAATCTACCAGCTTGAAAGAATGCTGGTGCCTGACATCCCGGCCTGACCAGGTGCCCCCATCGCCATGAGCAGCCGCAGATTGCGGCCCAGTAGCCAGCGAAAACCTCGGGCCAGCATGACAGTCGCCATCAGCACGCCGGCCAGAGCAAGCCGCAAGAACAGCATGGTTGTCAGATCAACGCCGTCGGCGTAGGCAACCCTGGCAACAATCGGCATGGCGCCGAAACCCGGGGCAGAAAGGAATAATAACAACAAGCCGATGAGGCGCCGGCGAGGCGGGTGAAACGACCTCGCGGTCATGTCAGAGGAAGAAGCGGCCAAGATACCAAAAAACAGCAGCAATCACGGCGCTACAGGGAATCGTCAGCACCCAGGCCCAGACAATACTCCCCGCGATACCCCAGCGGACAGCTGACAGCTTTTTCGTTGCGCCAACTCCGACAATGGCGCCGGTTATCGTATGCGTAGTCGAGACAGGAATGCCCAACGCCGTTGCCAAAAAGAGCGTTATCGCGCCACCTGTTTCTGCACAAAAACCACCCACCGGTTTCAGCTTTGTTATCTTCTGCCCCATCGTTTTAACGATGCGCCAGCCACCAAACATGGTACCCAGACCGATTGCGGTGTAGCACAGGATCACCACCCACATTGGTAAGGGATCACTGGAATTTGAGATGCCCGAAGCTATCAACAACATCCAGATGATGCCCATTGTCTTCTGCGCATCATTCCCGCCATGCCCCAAGCTGTAAAGGGAGGCCGACACCAACTGCAATCGCCGGAACCACTTATCCACCCCGCGCGGCGTAACCCGTCTACAAGCCCACGACACCAGAAGCATCATCAGCGACCCGAGCAGCATGCCCAGCATTGGTGAAACCAGAATAAAAACCACCGCCTTGATTAGGCCGCTGGCAATCAGCGAACCGGGGCCAGCCTTGGCGAGAGCTGCGCCCACCAGCCCCCCGATCAGTGCATGTGAGGAAGAAGACGGGATTCCGTAATACCAGGTAATTATGTTCCAGGCGATGGCACCCACGAGCGCGCCAAAGACAACATAGTGATCAATGATTGCCGGATCAATAGTCCCCTTGCCAACCGTTGTCGCCACCTTGAGCTGGAAACAAATATGGCTACTACGTTGAAAAATGCAGCCAGCAACACCGCTGTCTGCGGTCGCAAAACCCGGGTCGACACTACGGTCGCGATCGCATTGGCCGCATCATGAAACCCGTTCATGAAATCGAAGGCAAGAGCCAGAACAACCAGAAAAACAACGACGCCCAAGCTGATGTTCAGAGTTTCCATGGACAACGCCGATCAGGAATTTTCGAGGACGATACCGTATGCGCAACATCCTGTATCAGATCGATGATGTCATCGAGGCTGGTAATCAGCTGATGAATTTCGTCGCGATCAAGCGGTGTAATGAATGACTTGTGCAACTGCCGCATCGTCTCGTGGGTTATTCCATCGGCACGATTTTCGATAACATCGATGATTTCGCATTGCTTGGCCGCATCTTCATCGGATTCGTTTAGAACCGAAAGCAATGCGACCAGAGCCTGACTTCCCAGCACAATCTGCTCCGCATGCGCATTGAACAGATCAAAGAACTTGCCCTCTTGGGGCATAAAACGTGCGAACATAAAGGCTGTAACCCTTGTGAATGCTAGGTTTGCGTGTTAGCCAGTTTTGGAAGCATCACAGAAACACCTCCAAAATAAACCGACCAGCGCGGTCAGAAGGCCGGGATTCTATCGCCTAAGTACTTTTGAAGGATTCTTCGCTTCAATCTCGTCCCCCTTCATTCCCGATCTTTCCACCTACGCCCGCTCTCGCCTCTCGATTTACCCTTCGGTAACTGGGTGCTCGATATTTCTGCATACGATCGTGTCCCTCCTGCAAACCTGAGTGAATTTCGCGGTAGCGACTGTCGTAGGCAGCCGTCAGTGATGAGGTAGTCTGAGGTAAGCTTGATCCATTGTGCGTTTGCGTCCTGATCGCTCTCAGGAATGCCAATCATTTTTTGGGTTATACATGAACAAACTGAATACGGAGTTACAGCGGCTTTATGCCCTTCACGGCCAGCAATTAGACGATAGCGCCGAAAGTAGCCCGGACGGTAAGGCTCGCGCCATGGTCGTGGATTTCGAAAGGGCTGCCGACTGGGAACAGGCGGCAAAGCTCTATCTGGCTGTACAAAACGACTTGAATTTGCCGGCGCCGGCAGTTTCAGTTTCAGGGCTAAAGGGCTACGGGGTTTGGTTTTCTCTCGAGGAGCCTGTCCCTGTAGCGCAGGCACGGATCTTTCTCAATGCGCTCCGCCTGAGCTACCTGGTCGACATTCCAGCCGCTAATATTGGCCTCCGTCCTGATGCATACGAGCCTGCTCCGGCAATTCAGGCCGTAACCAATCTACCGCCCTCCCTGAATATCCTGAACGGGAAATGGTCGGCATTCATTGACCCGAGCCTGGGCAGCATGTTCATTGATGAACCATGGCTGGAAATGTCACCGAACATGGCTAAACAGGCGGGCATCCTGGCGGGGTTGGAAAGCATTAATACCGAGGATTTTCAGAAGGCCCTGATCCTTCTCCAGACGCAAGCTACGGCGGATACACATCCCGGATTACCTCCTGTAGCATCTTCTGCCGCAATACAGAATCAATCTTCCACCCTGTGCGGCAGTGGTGCTGGTCGCTACGAGCTAACTCTGAATGCGGGCAAGGATTACAGCGATCCGGAAAGCTTTCTGCTGGCGGTAATGAATGATCCGACGGCAAGCGCTGGCCACAGAATCGCGGCTGCAAAGGCACTGTTGCCATATTTTCCCAAGAAAATCATCTGACCGTTTTGGCCACATCGAGCGTACCCGGCTTATTCATGATTTGCGCAAATAGTGTAGGTACCCTCAAACAACAGAACCGTTGCTGAGCGATGCCATCGGAAGGGCAGGGCACATTCGATGACTCGCTCAAGGAAGGCAAATCAGACGATGCAATCCAGAACGTTTGCGCACAAGCGGGAAAATCCCTTGATTGTTCACCATGCCCCGTGTCCAGATGGCTTTGGCGCGGCCTACGCCGCCTGGCTCCACTTCGGAGATGAAGCGGAGTACGTCGGCGCCGACTATGGCAGTTCCTCGGAATTGAACGTGCAAGGGCGCGAGGTCTACTTGCTGGATTTCAGTTTCCCACGGCCTCGGCTCGAAGCCATGAGGAAAACGGCCAAGTCCCTGGTCGTTCTGGACCACCACAAGACGGCCCAAGAAGACCTGGAAGGTTTTCCCGGTGCCATTTTCGATATGGCCAAGAGCGGGGCGCGTCTTGCCTGGGAGTATTTTCAACCCGGCAAGCCGCTTCCAAAACTCCTGGCCTATGTCGAAGACCGCGACCTGTGGAACTGGAATCTGCCCGAGTCAAACGATTTCCTGGCTTACCTGGACACGCTGCCCTTTGATTTCAAGGTGTGGGATGACTTGGCCCATCTCGGCGATGACGAGTTGAGCGACATCCTGATCATCGGCCGGCACATGAACGTCAAGTACGACAACCTGGCCGCCATCATGGCGGAAGACGCAGAACCGGTTCACTTCTGTGGGGTGAGGGGGTCGAAGCTCAATGCCCACTCATTATTTACCAGCAAGGTTGGCGAACTGCTTTATCTGGCCAATGGGACATACGCCTTGATTTGGCGTATCGAGAAAGGTCTGCTGAAAGTGAGTCTGCGCGCCAGAAAAGACACCATCAATGTGGCCGAAATGGCGCGGCACTTTGGTGGTGGCGGACATGGCGCGGCAGCGGCCTTCAGGTTGTCGCTAGGGACTCCAGAGTGCGATGCATTCATGGCCAAGTACATAGTGGGATCTGGCGAGTGAACTTACCAAATTTGCGTAAGAGTTTTTCTCCAATGTCTGGCTTCGCCCATCACCTCGTCTCGTTGTAGCGCCCGTAGCGGGGAGGGTGCCGCGCAGGTGCCCTCGCTGCTGATTCCATTACTTTGACGGGGAGTGCAAGGCACATTTCACGACTCCAAAGATTCAATCGCGACCCAGGCCTGCCCGAGGGCAATGCCGGCATCGCCAGGTGACAAGCGGACTGGCGCAAGAACGGTGATACCGCGTTGTTCAAGGCTTTGCCGCAGATGGACGGACAGCAGGGCGTTGTGAAAGCAGCCGCCGCCCCACGCCGGTGTCGTAATGCCGCTAGCCTTCGCTGCGCGCTCTACCCAGTCGGTTAAAGCAGCTACCAGCGTGGCGTGGAAGCGGGCGGCGGCCTGATCCACATCGGCGGCCCCATCCAGCGAGGCGAGCAGGGGCAGCAGATCGAGCTGTCCTTTACGGTCGATGATCCATCCGTTGTCCAGCGCTGGCGGCCAGCCATGAACCTCGATGTGGCGTGTCGCCGCCTGTTCCAGCAGGATGGCTGCCTGCGCTTCGTACTTCATGTGCGAACACAGGCCGAGCAAACCGGTAGCAGCATCGAAGACGCGGCCCATGCTGCTGGTGCGCGGGCAGTTGGTGTTACGTTCGAGCATGTTGGCGACGATGCCGGCACCGGCTTCCGGGATGTGGGCGCTGATCTCGACATTACGGCCCTGCTCGTGCAGCACGGCTGCCGCCATGCGCCACGGCTCGCGGGCGGCACGGTCGCCGCCGGGCAATGGCAAGGGTCTGAGATGGCCCAGACGTGCGCACTGCGCGCCATCCACTTTCAGCAATTCACCGCCCCACGCTGCGCCATCCGGTCCGAGGCCGACGCCGTCCAGCGCCAGTCCAAGCAGCGGGCCCCGCCATCCATGCTCGGCGCAGACGGCGGCGATGTGCGCGTGATGATGCGCCACGGCGACTGTCGGAAGCCCGTGCCTGGCGGCAAAGGCGATGGCGGCGCGCGTGCTGTAGTAATCCGGATGCAGGTCGTGCGCGACGATGGCGGGTTTGACTTCGAGCAAGTCAAGCATGCGCTCGACGGTTTCGTCGAAGAAGTCACAGGTCGCGGCGTTGTCGAGATCGCCGATGTGCGGCGACAGAAACGCCTCGTTGCCACGGGTAACGCAGACGCTGCTCTTGAGATGCGCACCGAAAGCCAGCAGTGAAGGCCCGGTCTGCGGCAAGCGGATGGCGGCGGACGAGTAACCCCGGCTGCGCCGGATGAATTGCGGACGCTGATCGAGAATGCGCATCACGCTGTCGTCGCAGCGGCAAACAATTTCTCGATCATGATCGAGAATGGCGTCGGCAATGCCGGCCAGCCGTGTCAGCGCTTCGGCGCCAGTGCGCACAATCGGCTCGTCAGCCGGGTTGGCGCTGGTCATCACCAGAACCATAGCCTGCGGCGCCGCCAGCCAATGATTACCGCTCGGCCGACCCGCCGCATCATGGAAAAGCAGAAAATGGATGGGGGTAGTTGGCAGCATGGCACCCAGCCAGATCAGGCCGGGCGCCACGCCGGGCAGCGCCGCAGCGCAATCGGGCTGGGCGCGGAGCAGAACGACCGGGCGCTCGCGGCTTTCCAGCAATGCCTGTTCCTTTTGCGAACTTCTGGCGTAGGGCGCCAGGCTCGCCACGTTGGCGGTCATCACCGCGAAAGGCTTTTCTTCCCGGTTCTTGCGCCAGCGCAATTGCGCCACCGCTTCGCCATTGCGCGCGTCGCAGGCCAGATGGAAGCCGCCAAGTCCCTTGATGGCGACGATGGCGCCCGACTGCAACAGGCGCAGGGTTTCCGCAATCGGGTCGCCGGCGATGGCTTGGCCTTGACCATCGATCAGCGACAAGCGGGGACCGCAGAGCGGGCAACAGGTCGTTTCGGCATGAAAGCGACGGTCGGCGGGCGATCCGTATTCACTTGCGCATTCCGGGCAAAGAGGAAACGGCGCCAGGCTGGTTTGCGGCCGGTCGTAGGGCAGGGCGCGCGTTACCGTATAGCGCGGGCCGCAGTGCGTGCAGGTGATGAAGGCGTGGCGCCAGCGGCGGTCAGCCGGCTCGAACAGCTCGGCCAGACAGCCCCCGCACACCGCCACGTCGGGGCCGATGGCGGTCGTGCTGAGCGCTCCTCCGGCACTTTCGACGATGCTGAATTCGGCCTGCCCAACAGGCGCGGCATCATTGGCATGCACGGAGTCAACGCGGGCCAGCGGCGGCGCCTCGGCGCGCAGGCGTTGCAGCAGTGCGTCAACCTGGGTTGTTGCACCTTCGGCGGCAATTTCGACGCCTTCGGCATCGTTGCGCACCCAGCCGGTGAGCTTCAGTTCCTGCGCCAGACGCCAGACAAAAGGCCGGAATCCTACCCCCTGGACGATCCCGGTAACGCGGATGCGACGAGCGATGGGATTCAAGGGAGTCGTCGGCGGTTGTGATGAAATGCTTGAACACCCACCGCAGAGGCGCAGAGCCGCAAAGGTGGCGCAGAGAAAACCTTAAAAAAAAGATCGCTTTCTCCGCGTTTTCTCTGCGGCTCTGCGCCTCTGCGGTGGATTCTTGTTATTTTCACAGGCTCTCAGCTTTGCGACCGTTGCAACTGTGCCTCCAGTTCGGCAACCCGTCGCTTGAGGCTGTCTACCGTTTCCTGCTTGGTATTTCCGGTGCTGGCCAGGCCCTCACGCAGAAAGGTCAGCCATTCGCCCATGCCCTCACCGCTGGTGGCTGAAACGCGGATGACACGAATGGTCGGATTGACCCGGCGCGCAAAACCGATGGCGGTATCCACGTCGAAATTCACGTAGGGCAACAGGTCGATCTTGTTCAGCAGCATGACGCTGGCGGCGCGGAACATGTCCGGGTATTTGATCGGTTTGTCTTCGCCCTCGGTGACCGACAGGATGGCCACCTTGTGCGCTTCACCCAGATCGAAGGCCGCCGGGCAGACCAGATTGCCGACGTTTTCGATCATCAGCAGGGAATTCTCGGCCAGGCTCAGCTTTTCCATGGCGTGGCCAACCATGTGCGCGTCAAGATGGCAGCCCTTGCCGGTATTGATCTGGATGGCCGGGGCGCCGGTCGCGCGAATCCGTTCGGCGTCCTGACTGGTCTGCTGGTCGCCTTCGATGACGGCCACCGGCTCACCGTTCAGCATGGCAATGGTCTTGCATAGCAAAGTGGTTTTTCCCGATCCCGGACTGGAAACCAGATTCAGGGCAAAGATGCCACGCTCAAGCAGTCGCTGACGGTTCTGCGCCGCGTAGGTGTTGTTCTTGGCCAGAATATCCTGTTCGATCTGCACCATGCGCTTGTTGCCGAGCCCGGGGGCGTGGGAATGCGCCGGGGCGTAGCGGTGGCTGTGCTCGAGATGGTGATCATGCTCGTGCTCGTGGCTATGAGTCGTTCCGTCCGCATGTACGTGATCGTGCCCATGCGCGGTTTCGTGACTCACATCGGCACCATCGATTTTCACTTCACCGGTACCGCAGCCGCAGGTTGTACACATGTTTTCCTCCTTTAACCGACTTCAAGTTCCTTGACGCGCATTTCAGTACCTCCCGTCACCTGTACCTGATAGGCGCCGCACTGCGGACAGGCGCCAAACACTTCGCTCAAGGCGACGGTTTCCGCACACTGCATGCACCAGCCGGACCCCGGTGTCGAGATGATCTCCAGTTCAGCCCCTTCCGCCAGGCTACCCCGCGTCACGGCGTCGAAACAGAATTTCATGGCCTCGGGCTCAACTCCCGCGAGCTGACCGATCTCCAGCCAGACGGTGGTGACCTTTGTGAATTCCTGCTGGCGTGCCGCATCCTCGATCAATTGCAGCACGCCTTCAGCCAGAGACATTTCATGCATGGTAAATGAGTTTAGCACTGTTAAAGCGAAGCGCATCCATCTCTATTTCCCGGCAAGCATGAAGTCGGCAAAGCGCTGATCACGGTGGCGATGTGCTGTTTGATGAACTCACGCACCAATTCTGAACTGAACTGAAATGAGCGGATGCTCACGATACCCACCACGGATTCACCGCAGGCCGGCAACAGCATGCTCCGGCGGTGGCAGTTCGAACACCTCCCATAGCGGTACATTGAGACCGTCCAGTCGCTCAAAAACCAGAAACTCGTCGCTGGCAAACACCGTTCCCTTATCGAAACCGTCATCGGTCAGCAGAAATCGGATCGCATAGTTTTCCAGCGGATCGACCACCACGTATTCGCGCACGCCACTTTTCTCGTACAGCGCCTTTTTCTCGCGCAGATCGCGACTTGATGTCGCCGGTGACAGCACCTCGATGACTACCTCGGGTGCGCCATCGATGTGACTGGGTGTGATTTTCGCCGGGTCGCAGACAACGAAAATGTCCGGCTGCACCACGTCCTGCTCCGAGAGTTTTACGTCGGTGGGTGCGATGAAAGGCTGGCAGGGTTTGCCGGACAGTTGCTGCAATAAATGAGCAGATAATCGCAGCGCAATTGTCTGGTGCTTTGTCGATGGCGCTGGCGACATGGCGAAAGCCTTGCCGCCAATGATTTCCCAGCGCTCCTCGTCCGGCCAGGACAGATAGTCCTGCCAAGACCACGGGGCATCGTTATTGTGGCGATGAAGTGAAGGCATGGTGATCTCCTTGGTCAGCCTTGCTTGTGTATTCAGAAAACCGTGGTCCCCTGTTATTCCCGATAGTTGCTTGTTGTTCAGATATTAGCGGCTTTGAGGGTGATCCGGCCAGTATTGTCTGGAATATTCAAGAGCACGATTTTCTATACGTTGCCCCGAAATGCGCATCAATAGGCAATCTTCAAGCATTGCACCTTGAAAGCCAGATGAATAGGCGCTCGTTGCGAATGCCTCCCTGAGGGACGGGCGCCAAAGGTGTCCACATGGTTTGTTTCTCTTGGTGAAAATCAATGCGAAGCTGAAGCCTAAAGCACTTCAAGCTAATCCGTTGGTATCGGACCGCTGATTTGAGCCGGATCAAAGAACGCAAGGTGTGAACAATGGATCGCCAGTTGAATTAGTGGTTACTTTGGCCTATTTCTGGCGGGAAAGATGACCGTGTAGTGACCCACCCTGGGGCGCTGCCCCAGACCCCGCACTTCGCCAGCGCCCAGGACGGGAATAAGCGATTTAGCCGACCCCAAAAGTGTGAACGGCGCGCATTGAGAGCATGATCCGCAGCAGCAGCCAGAATCACAACAACTTCAGAGGAAAGTTGTTCAGGTTGGCTTCAGGAGTTTGAGCACACCGATCATCATTGTCGGCATGGCCTGCAGCAAACGATTCGCCCAGGCAGCAACCGGATGCAAAACCCGGCCCCAGGACCTCTGCCGCGCCGAACCCGAGGGCAGGCTTCGGTCGCATACCACCCGGTTTCGACCGCCATGTTTGGCTTGGTAGAGCGCCTTGTCTGCGGCAGCAACAATCCGCTCGGCCAACTGCTGATTCTCGCCAGCCAAACTTTCGGTGGGCAGCATGGACAGTCCAATCGAGATGGTGACCTTGATGGCATGTCCGGAATGTGCCTGGAAATATTTTTCTTCGATGCTCAAGCGAATCCGTTCAGCGATTTGAAGGGCGTGATGCATTTCGGATTGCGGCAGGAGCGCGACGAATTCCTCCCCGCCATAGCGGGCAATCGTATCTCCGGCCCGCAACTGCGACTGAATGACGTTGGCTACGCCCTGCAGTACTTCATCACCCGACTGGTGGCCATGGGTGTCATTGATACGCTTGAACTTGTCGATGTCGAGGAACATGCAAGCCAGCGGGTGCTTGTATCGGCGAGCCTGGCTGATTTCCACCTGGCAACGGTGTTCGAAGTAGCGGCGGTTCTGCACGCCGGTCAAGGCATCGGTCAGCCCCACCAGTTTCAAACGTTCCTGGGCGAGGGCACTTTCCAGGCATATGCCGATGATTTCAGCCAGTCGTTCGAGAAAATCCGTCCCGCATCCGGCGACATAACGATCCGGATTGGCACTGCCGAAGTGCAGGCTGCCGATCAGTTCACCCTGACGCATGAGCGGCAGGAGGGCAACCGACGCAATGGCGCCCAACGGTGCATCGAAAAGTGCCTGATGCGGCAGGGCTTCCAACTGCTGACGAAGGGAGAAGTTCTCTGATTGGAGAGGGCTATGCATCGTCATGTTATCGGCAGTCAATTACAGAACATTAGAAAATCACCAGATGCAGGATGCCGCGCACGAGAATGCCAGCCAGCGCGCCCTTGATCGCCGGCACGGCAAAGGAGGCGAAGCGCTTGCCGGCGGAAACCAGGACTGCAACGCCGACCGGGTCGAGCGTATTAATGGTGAACCCGGCGATCTTGTTCAGATCAGTGGCGGTCATCAGGTGCTCCTGAAGCATCGGGATGGTCGCCCCCATCATCGCGGTGCCGCCGGCGATGTACTTGGTGATGACCGAGAGTACCGCCGAAGCTGAAATGCCGAAGAACGACAGCGCCGGACCGCAAAGGACTTCCATGAAGCTGATGGCGCCGATGGCTTTCAGAACATTCACCAGCAGCACCGCGAGCACCAGCAGCGGCACGGCCTTTAGCACGAGCTGGAAGCCTTCCTCACCACCGCTCATGATCATCTGGATCAGGTTCTGTTGCTGCGCGCTTTTTTTGATTTCATCGGCGGCCGGTTTCTCGACGCTGTCCGGCAGATGGCGGGCGAAAAACCGGTAGGTCAGGAAAGCGGCGACCAGGCCGCCAATGACTGAAGTCGCCATCGCCACCGGCAGGTTAAGGCCAAAGGCCGCCAGCGGCAGCGTGGCGTTGGCTTGCGACATGCACAGGATGGCCGCGAAACCGGCGGCGATCTTGCGGTCGGAAATGCCTTCGTCCTGATCCATGATGCGGAAAGTCGACACCGGGGCGGCGAAGCTGACAAACAGAATCTGCACAATGGCGAAGACACCCAGGCCGGGGATGCCGAAGAGCAGCAGCACCGGCGCCGCACCGATGGCGACCAGCCGTAGCACGCCCTTCTGATCGAGCACGCGCATCACGGCCATCATGAAAACCATGATCGGCATCAGGATGAAAAAGGCCAGTTCAAAGCCTTTTTGGCCCGATGCGAACAGAATCTTGAGAAATTCCTGCATGTATTCCTGCATGACTGCTTTCCCTGACGGAATTGGAGGTTATTGACGAGGGTCGGAGTGGTGCAAGTTCCGAAGTATCCAGTCAGCAAGCGGCGGGGTCAATGCCGGAATTCCGGGGCCACAGGATGCTGGAGCGACGCCGCCCCCTGTGAATCGCCCACCGGAAAGGGCGCCAGGAGCCCTATTCCATTTCAGTCCCGCTCAAATCACACAGTATGGCTGCACAGGCTATGAACAGGCGATCTACAAGCTATTGGCCTGAAGAGTGACGTATTCATTGGCGATTCAGCTTGTGCCATTGTAGAACGCCATAACACGCGGCTCACAGAGGCGATGCTCGGGATCTTCTACGTTTATCGATAAAGCCTTTTGCTTGAAAGCAGGTTGACTACTGGTATCTAAGCGCCTCGATCGGATCGAGCCGCGCTGCCTTGCGGGCCGGGTAGAAACCGAAGAAGACGCCAACCGCCATGGCTACAGCGAAAGCAATCAGCGCCGAGCGACCGGCGAT
The DNA here is from genome assembly GCF_049316945.1 of Propionivibrio sp. Classification (GTDB taxonomy): domain Bacteria; phylum Pseudomonadota; class Gammaproteobacteria; order Burkholderiales; family Rhodocyclaceae; genus Propionivibrio. Next base: position 21,371 of record NZ_JBMOJE010000043.1, read on the forward strand.
GACAATGGCCGTGTCGGCCAGCCAGTGCGCGAGCAATGCGCCGCCGGCGCCGAAGGCCAGGCCGATCAAACAACCAATCACCGACATGATGATCGCTTCCAGCAGGAACTGCGCGAGGATGTCGCGCTGGCTTGCGCCCAAGGCCATGCGGGTGCCGATTTCACGGGTTCGTTCGGTGACCGATACCAGCATGATGTTCATGATGCCGATGCCGCCAACCAGCAGCGATACGGAGGCAATGGCGCCGAGCAGCAGCGACATGACGCGGGTGGTTTCCTCCGCCGAGGCGGCCACTGCTGCCATGTTGCGAATCGAGAAATCGTTCTCCATGCCTTCGCGCAGGCGGTGACGCTGGCGCAGCAATGCGGTCATGCTTTCTTCCACCGCCGGCATCAGCTCCGCTGATTCGGCCTTGATGAAAACGGTGTTCAGGGTACCGACGACCGACGAGCCGAAAACCTTGCGCTGGGCGGTGCTGAGTGGAATGACCACGGTGTCGTCCTGGTCACGGCCGTCCAGACTTTGTCCCTTCAGTGAGAGCACCCCGAGCACTACGAACGGATGCTGCTTGATGCGGATAGTCTTGCCGACCGGGCTTTCTTCGTTAAACAGGGCGCGGGCGACGGTCTGGCCGATCACCGCCACGCGGGTTGCCGAGCGCACGTCAGAATCGGAAAAAGGCTGTCCCTCCGACACTTCCCATGAGCGGGCATCGAGGTAGCTGGGCGAGGCGCCAATCACGCTCGGCTGCCAGTTGGTGGCGCCATAGACCACTTGGGCGGGAGCCGGATGCAGCGACTGGGCGACGATCTGCACGCCGGGGAGTTCGGCAATGGCTTCGGCGTCGGCGATGGTCAGTTTGGGCGAAGCGCCACCAGCGGTGCGGGCGCCGGCCGAGGTCATCAGCGAGCGGGCGCTGAGAATGAAAAGATTGCTGCCCATGGCGGAAATCGACTGGCTGACGGCAAGCTGTGCGCCTTGTCCGACGGCCATCATCAGCACCACAGCGCCAACACCGATCACCATACCGAGCATGGTCAGCAGCGAGCGCATGCGATTGGAACCCATCGAATACCAGGCTTCCGCCAGCATCGCTCTCAACATGGCACTTTCCCTTCAGCGTGGGTGTGGGCGTCATGCACGATCAGACCGTCGAGAAAGCGCACTTGGCGACGTGCGTGCAGGGCAATGTCCGGTTCGTGGGTGACCAGCACGATGGTGATGCCATCCCGGTTAAGTTCGCCAAACAGCGCCATGATTTCCTCGCTGGTCGTGCTGTCCAGGTTGCCGGTGGGTTCGTCGGCAAGGATGATGCGCGGCCGGTTGACCAGGGCGCGAGCAATCGCTACCCGCTGCTGCTGGCCGCCGGAGATGCAACTGGGCAGGGACTTGGCGTATTGGCCGAGCCCCACCTTGTCGAGCAGTTCGCGGGCGCGGGTGCGCCGCGCCTCGCGCTCGACTCCGCTATAGACCAGGGGCAGGCCGACGTTGTCTTCCAGGCTCATGCGCGGCAGCAGGTTGAAGCCCTGGAAGACGAAACCCAGGGTGCGGTTGCGCTGGCGGGCCAGGGCCGGGCCGTCGAGCGATGCAACTTCATGACCGTCGAGCCAGTATTGGCCGGCGGTCGGGCGATCCAGGCAGCCAAGGATGTTCATGAAGGTGGACTTGCCGGAGCCGGAAGGCCCCATCAGGGCCAGATATTCACCGCTCCTGACCTCCAGTCCGACGCCCTTGATCGCCGGGAAGGGGCCGGCGGCCGTCACGTAATCCTTGCGCAGGCCGGCAACGCGGATCAGCGGCATCAGAACAGCCTTAAGCGCATCGGGCTGCCACTGCCGGCAGGTACACCGCCGTTCGCACTATTTTCACTGACCACAATTACGTCACCGCTCTTCAGATCGCCGCCGGCAATCTCGGTCATCCGGCTATCGGTGATGCCCAGCGTCACGCTCACCGGCTTGAGAAGATCGTTCGACAGGACATAGACCGTGCCGCTTCCGGCGTCCTTCTTGCGCGCCATTTTGGTTTGGCCTTTCTCGCCGGAACTATCGCTCTTCTCAGTATTCTGCGGCTGTTTTGGCTTGTAGCGCAGCGCCGCATTGGGCACCAGCAGCACATCTTTCTTTTGCGCTACGGCGATGCTGACGTAGGCCGTCATGCCGGGAAACAATTTCAGATCCGGGTTATCGACGCCGACCACCACGTTGTAGTTCACCACGTTCTGCACCGTGGTCGGGTTGATGCGTATCTGCCGGACTTGGCCCTGAAAGTTGCGGTTGGGAAATGCATCGACCTTGAAGCGCACGTTCTGCCCCAACTGGATAAAGCCGATGTCCGCCTCGGAGAAGCTGGAGTCGATCTGCATGTTGGTGAGATCCTGCGCGATCTTGATCAGCGTAGGCGTCTGGAAGCTGGCGGCCACCGTTTGCCCGACGTCCACCACCCGGTCAACCACCACGCCCGATACCGGCGAGCGGATCAGCGCATAGCCGAGGTTGACGCCATCTTTATCTATCGCTGCCTTGGCCTTGGCGATTTTTGCCGTAGCCGACTTGCGCGCCTGGATCGCCTGGTCGTATTCCTGCCGGGAAACGAATTCCTGCAGGAACAGCGATTCCATCCTCCGTTCATTGGTCAGCGCCAGTTCCAGGGATGCTTCGACATCCTTCAGGTCGGCAACACTCTGGCGCGCCTGCGCCGCGTAGAGCGAATTATCGAGTTCCAGTAACACCTGGCCTTTCTCGACCTTGCTGTTGAAGTCCACATGCAGTTTTTTTACCGTACCCGAAACCTGCGTCCCAACGCTGACCAGCGTCACCGGGTTCAAGGTTCCGTTGGCGGCAATATCATGGGTCACCGCACCCGTGCTCACGGTATAAGTCTTGAACAGGTTTTCGGTGCTGGAGTTGCCGGAAATCCCCAGCCAGCCGCCATAGGCCAGCCCGGCAAAGGCAATGGCTCCCAGCGCAATCAGCAAGGGTTTTTTTCGCATGGATATCATTGACCAAGGTGCTCCTGTGAAAGGCGGCCTACCGCCTGCGCCAGGTTGGCGCGGGAAGTGAACCAGAAGTAACGGGCAGCGATCCGCTGCCGGCGCGCTTCGGCAGCGATGCTCTGGGCAGTCAGCCATTCCAGCATGGTGCCGACGCCAGCCTGGTAGCGCCCACCGGCCACCCGGGCCGATTGCTCGGCGCTGGCTTCCAGATCGCGGCTGGTGAGTATTGTCTGCGCGGCTGTTTGCGCTTCCTGGTAGGCTGACCACACCTCCAGTGCGACTTGCAGGGCGGAAATATCGCGCCGTGCTTCTGCGGCATCTGCCCTGGCCTCGGCGCCGCGGATGCGCTCGCGTCGGGCGAAGCCCTCGAACAGCGGAATATTCAGGACCAGGCCAATTGAACCGGTTTCGAGTTGTGACCGGCCGCCAGCCGTGGATTGGGCCGCTGCAGCGCCAAACGAGAGGGTCGGCATGCCGCTGCTCCTGGCGATTGCCACATCGGATCGGGTGGCGGCCAGTCTGGCCTCGGCGGCCACCAGATCGGGCCGCAGCCTGAGCGCTTCCTCAATCAGGCCATCGACTGCCGCCAGTTCCGCTTCCGGTGCCAGCGCCGAGCTATCACCCGCCAGCGCCAGTGCGGAATTGGCCGGCAGGCCGAGCGCAAAAGCCAGGTTGCCCATGGCCGTGCGTTGGGTGCCTTCCGTTGTTTGCCGTGCCAGCATGGCTTGCGAAAGCGCTGTGCGCGCTTGCAGCAGATCCGCTGGCGTGCCGGCCCCGGCCTGGTAACGGGCTTGTGCCACTTTCACGCTTTCGATATTGGCTTGTTCACGCATCCGTGCTGCCTCAAGCGCGGCGATGAAGGATTGCGCTTCGTAGTAGGCCTTGACCGATGACTGGATCACGCTTTGCACCGTGCTGGACACAATGGCCTGGTCTGCCGCCAGCAACTGGCGAGCCGTTTCCAGGGTGGCCGTACGGCCGCCGAAATCAAACAGCAGCAGGCTGGCCGACAGCCCGAGCGTGCGGTTGGTGCTGGGCGAAGTGTAGCCATCGGCATTGGTATGGTTGCGGCCGAAAATGCCATTGGCGTTCACTACTGGCCACCAGGCGGCCTCGGCAATGCCCACGTCGGCGGCGCTGGCTCGCGCAAAGGCCCACGCTTCACGGGTCTGCGGGTTGCGGCATAGCGCCAGATCAACGGCATCGGCAACGGCCAGTGGTTTTTTCTGGTCGAGGCTGGTCTGGCAGGGCAATACGCCCTGAACGGTAGGCGCGCTGGCCGGCAGGGAAGCTGCAGTGGCCAGCGAAGACACCACAGTCGCCGCAGCCAAGCTCCAGGCAAGGAAAATCAATGTCAAATTTCTCACGGTATCCTTAGCGCGCCAGGTTGCTCAGTCCAACCAGAATCAGCAGACCTGCGCTCAAGTTTTCAAGGCGGGGTCGCCAGTGGCCGAGCTGCTCGCGCAGCCGGCTGCCGAAGTAGGCGACCCCGATTCCATAGACAATCGTCGGCACGGCAACCGCGCCCAGGCCGAAGCCAAGACCGAGAGTCAGGCCCCGGCCAGCGCTGGCCGTAGCCGCCGCCGAGAGCATCACCACGCCGAGGGGCGCGCAGGGAGTCAGCGCCATGCCCACCCCCATCAGGTACAGGCCGCCGGGCATCAGGCCATGGCGCCGGGTGACGCCATCGATGCGGCGCAAGGGGAATGTGGATGACCCGGTGGATGGCGCTGCCGGCGTGCAGGATTTTCCCGGCCAGCGACCCAACAGCATCGCCAGCCCGATCATCACCGCCGCAGAACCAACGACGATGCGCACGCTGTCGCCGCCGATCTGGTCGCCGACACGCTGTCCAGCCAGTCCACAGAGCAGCCCGAAAACGGAATAGGCCGTCAGCCGCCCCAACGAGAGCGGTAACAGAATGCGCCATGACTGGCGCACACCGCCTTCGCTGGCCAGAAACACCGGCGCCAGGTAGGGCAGGCAACTGACCAGGCAAGGCCCCATGCCGAACACCAAGCCAAGGGTCATGGCCATGGGAAGATCTACGATGGTCTGTGGTGCGATGAGTACGGAAATGCCCATCGCTCAGTCCTCCTGCTTTCCATCCAGATACTCGCTGCGGGCGAGAATGGCGGCGCCGAAGGCGGTCGTTGTTTGCGGATATTCCGGCACCACCAGTTCGCGCCCCAACTCGTCCTGCAGCGAGGCAACGAGGCCTTTGTTCAAGGCCGGCCCACCGTCGAAATAGACGCGATCCTCAATCCCGACGCGCTTGGCCAGACGCACGGTGCGCTTGGCGATGGAGTAATGGATCCCGGCAATGATTTCTTCCTTGCCGTGACCGTTGGCCAGCAAGCCGATAATTTCCGACTCGGCAAACACGGTGCAGGTACTGTTGATGGTCAATGGCGCACCCTTGCCGTTGAAATGGTAGTCGCCCAGTTCCTCCAGATCGATATCCAGATTGCGAGCCGCGACATCCAGAAAGCGCCCGGTGCCCGCGGCACATTTGTCGTTCATGGCGAAGTTCGACACGTTGCCGTTGTCGTCGATCTGGATGGCCTTGGAATCCTGGCCGCCGATGTTGATGATGGTGCGCACGCCACCGAAAGCCTTGCCGACTTCATGAGCGCCAAGGGCGTTGGCGGTGATCTCGCTGATCGAATCGTCGGCTTCCTTGTACAGCTTTCGACCGTAGCCGGTGGCGATCATGTAGCGAACATCGTCCTTGCTTACCGCCAGTTGGGTCAGCAAGTTATGCATCGCCTCCCTGGCGTTTTTGTGGAACAGGCTGCCGGAAGAACATACGTGAACGCCAACAATCTTTCCCTCATCATCGACCAGGGCCACCTTGATGGCCGTGGAGCCAATGTCTATACCTGCGAAATAATTCATGCGCGTTTTTTCTTGCGGGCCTTCAGGGATTCCAGGAACGCCTCGATTCGCGTCGTGAGCTGGCCCATGTCGTCCGGGCTGTAGTCGGTTTCGATATAAAGCATGGCGATGCCCTCCTTGTTGAGGGTTTCTGCGACGCTTCTCTGCTCCATTTCATACACCTGGCAACCGGCAAAAGCCTGATACACCACGCCATCGACGGCGAAACTCTTGCACAGTTCCAGCAAGCGGCGACGACGGTCGTCGTTGTTGGTGAAGATCGGACAGGTGCAGGGCTTGAGGTATTTGTCGGCCAGGCTGTCGACCATGTCGTTGACCAGCCATTCGTCCACGGCGGTCATGTCGTAGAGCATGCGGTTGGCCGAGCAGGTTTCGTCGGCCACCACCACGCCACCGGATTCCTCGATCAGGAAGGGCAGCTTGAGGTTGGGGAAGATTGGCGGCGACCCGGTGAAAAGTATGCGCGGCGCTTTTTTCTGGGCGGCGCAAAAGCCATCCTTTTCTCGCTGCGCCAATTCGATGTTGAGCTTTTCAACGGCTTCGGTCCAGCGCTCGATATCGTCGAAAAAGTAGGCATTGGTGACCAGAAACACATCCTTGCCGAGCACCACCGCCGGTGACTGGCGGCGAAAGTTGTGCAGGATGCGGAAGGCGGCCTGGGCGCGACTGGTGCGGGCCATGGCCGCCATCAGGTTCTTGCGGGTAAGTTTCTTCCCGGTAACCTGACGCAGGCGCTGGGCGAAATCCCGCACCGAGCGCTTCCAGTATTCACGCGACTGTTCGCTTTCCTTGGCCGGCGGCAGTTCCAGGTCATAGACCGTATGCCCCATGCCGACCATCATGGCACTGGCCTTTTTCTTCTGGTCGCAGGTGGTGGGATTGACGATCAGGTCCAGCTTGCCGACCTTGGGAATCACGTTCTCGGAACTCAGCATGCCGAGCGTCGCCTTGACCAGCGAGCAGGATTTCGCCGGCATGAAGTCGGCGCCGATCTGGTCGTAGTGATAAGAGCCGTTGCACAGCCGCACCGGCGTTGCCCCCATGGCATAGATCAGCTCCTCCGGCGCATGGATGCAGGTGGTGCCGATGCGCACGCCCTCCTGTTCGAGAGACTCGCCTTGGCAATAGGCACGCCGGAACAGATCGTAAAAATAGGCCATCGTCGCCGGGTTATCGTCGAAGTCGTCGGTCAGGTGGTCGAGCATGGTTTCCGCCTCCCGTGCCTGGCGGGAACGGTTGTAAGGCAAGGCAATGGTTTTGGTCTTATCGTTTGTGCTGTTCAAGGCCAACTCCCTTCTGGCTGCGTTTGATGAAGCCGGCTTCGGTCGATTCGAAGAAGGTGATGCCGGCGTAATTGGCCTTCAAGGCGCCAGGTTCCGGGCAGGCAGCAACGCACTTCAGGCATAGCGTGCAGTCGTCCATCATGATGCGCGGGTTGGTTACGTCGTCGGCAATCTCGCGGATGTCCATATCGCAGACGGTGTAGCAGTCACCGCAGCGAGTGCATTTGTCACCGTCTTTTTTTAGCGTCAGCAACGCCGGTTTCGAGATCAGGTACATCATGGCGCCCATCGGGCAAAAGAAGCAGAAGAAACGCTTCTTGATGAAGCCGCCGACGAAAAACAGGCCGACAACGACGATGCCCAGCGAAGTCAGCACCATCTTGGAAGTGGTGGAAAAATCGATGGTCCAATGCGTGAAGTTGAGATCGAAGGTCGGAATGATCATGCGCGCCGGGCAGATCATGCAGAACGGCAGGCCCATGTCCTTGGCGAACCAGCCGGCGCCGATGCCGAGCGGGATCAGGAACATCAGGGCCAGCAGCACGTATTTGATTTGCGCGAGAACGCGAAACTGGCCGAGTGTGTAGCGCCCGTAGCGCACGCCCAGGCGGCGGCGCAAAGAGGTCATCCAGTCCTGAATGGTACCGAGCGGGCAGATGAGTCCGCACCACAGCTTGTTGACGGCAATGAACCATGCCACAAAGGTGAGAAACCCGATCAGGATCGCCAGGGCGGCCGCAGAAAACAGCTTCTCCCAGGGCCACGCCATCTGGTGTTGCAGGATGCTGAGATAACAGGCGCCGCCGCGCGCCCCGGTGTTGTAGATGCAGGAGAAGGTCGGCAGGCTCTTGCCCAGGTCGAGCCCCAGGTAGCCGCCATAAACCAGCAGCAGGAAGCAGGATAGCTGGAACCAGAAGCGAAAGCGGTTCCAGTCGATGAGATCGAAAGCCGCCTTCAGTTGGCTAAGCCGATTCATTGAAGCGAATCTCCTGGAAAGGCTTCAGCCGGCGTCGGCGGTAAAGATAGACACCCAGACCGCTGAAGGTCAGGACAAAAAAGGCAATGCCCAGACCCCAGGCGTAGGATTTGTAGTCGTAGGGCGAGGGAGCGTACTTTCCGGAAAGCGTTGCCTGATAAGCCACCTTGACATATGGTTGGCCAAGGTACTTGCCCGAAGCAGTCGCCTCGGTCTCGGCCAGGATCACGAAGCTTTCCTTGGTGCGCCGCTTGAAGTCGTTCCAGGCCGGGAAGTAGTCGCGGATCATGGTGAACTCGACACGCCCGTTTTCGTCGCTCACCGCCTTCTTTTGCCAGCCCTGCTGGGTCAGCATGGTGACCGGAACGCCAGGCAACGGTTTCCCCAGGCCAATGATCGTGAAGCTGATCTTGTCGCCGGAGACGATGCGGGTGAATAGCAACTCGTCGGGCTTGTGTTGGCGAACGATTTCCAGGGGCAGCGTCGGATCGCTGATGGCTTTTGTCTGGGCCGGGTCGACGTCTGCCGGCTTCATGCAACAACTGCCCTTGAGCAGTTCGGCCTTGGCCAATTGCCTGCGCAGCACACCGTCCTGCACCGATTCACGCGCCACATGGGCGTTGTAGAAACCCAGTTCCGTGAAATCGCACTTGGCATGAGCAAGGCCGTTGACCGGTGTCTGCGCCACTTGCGAGCGCTTGCCTTGGGCATTGATCAGGTTGATGTCAGAGGATAGCCCGGCGGCATTGACATAGCCGGCGTTCGCCGGATCATCACCCTGACGCAGCCAGAGGCGCTTGCTGCCGCTATGCAGGTTATCACCCTCGTCGCCGCCGATCACCGCATCCATGTTGTCTTGTTGTTTGCCTGGCTTGCCGTGGCTGCTGTGGTCAGCGTCGGTAACCGGCCTGGCTCTTTTTGGAGCGACATCGGAGAGCCAGAGGATGTCTGATACCCCGGCCGCATTGGCAGCGCTTGCCAGGCACGCCAGTACCAATAGTAATGATTGCTTATTCATGAATTACTCCAGGCAGGCTGCTTAGAATTTTATGGATACGTCGATATTCACGCTCCGACCCGGCATGGGGTAATAGGCGTAGTATTTTTTATCGAGCAGATTGCTTACCGCAATATTGGTCAGGAATGTCTTATTGATTTGATAACCAATTTTCATGTCAGTCAGCCAATATTTGCTGTAGCCAGTCCAGACGTCCTTGACAACATCTGTGTTCAAGTTGTCAGATGAACCATAGACCTCGCCGATATAGCGGGTTGAAATGACACCCTGCCAATCGCCCTGTCTTGCATCAAGTCCAAAGCTCGCCATGTTTTTTGGAACATTGGAAATGCGCTTGCCGACCATGCCAGTATTGAGCCCGCCATCACTGGTAATGACCGCACCCGTGTAGGTATAGCTGGCGTTGATGCTGAGCCAACGGGTAACGGGCAACTCTCCACTTAGCTCAACACCGTGTATCTTGGCCCCAGCAACGTTGTTCTGTTGGCCCCAAAAGTCGATCACGTTGGTGGTGCCAGCTAACGTGTAAGTCGGTACTTTGGTTACTGTCTGGTAAATCATGTCCTTCATCATCGTTTCGTAATAAGCGAATTTGAAGTTGCCGCCTTGCTTAAAATCCATCTGGGTACCGAGGTCCCATGATTGCGCCGTTTCCGGTTTCAAATTCGGATTCGCCAGGATCAACTTGCCATTCGGGGATGCTGCACCAGAAAAGGTCGGATTGGCATACAGTTCGTAATTATTGGGCGCACGGAAGCCAGTACCTGCCGAGCCTTTCAACGCCCACCATTCGTTGAGTTTATAAACGGCCGACAACTTTGGATTAAATGAGGTGGCTGTTCTTTCCGGGCTGTTCAGGTTGTTAGCCGGCACCAAAAAATCCTGAGAGTTACCGTGAGAACTCCATGCGTCGTAACGCCCACCCGCATACACCGTCAAACGGTCGCCGATACTAATCTGGTCTTGCGCAAACAAGGAGGTAGTAGAGCTTGTGGCATCTACGCTGGTATTAACCCTGGTTTTGCTATCGGTGTTGGTCCAGTTTGAAAGAGCGTATTTTTTCAGGTTCAATGTACCTTGCTCGATAGCAAGCCCGGTCACAATAAATTGATTATCCCCAACGCCAAAGCTCAATTCGGCGGAACCATTCAGCGTAGTGTTGGGCCCATCGCTCAATGTGCCAGCACCTGTTGACATGGTATTCGTCGTGGTGCTTCCGGCACCCACAGACCACCCGTTGGAATCAATCCTTCCGAAATTAAGCTTCAATTTATAATCGCTATATATTTCGGTTTCTAAACCGGCGAAATATCGCATCAAGCTACGGCCACCCGGGTTGGTCCCGAAAAACGCCGATTCCTTGAGGGATGATTTCTTCCCGTTAATGCTTAGATTTGTTGCTGTCAGATTCGACGTTGGCAACGCCAATGGTTGTCCGGTAGCCATATCTGCCAGGTAAACGTGATAGGGCTCCGTTTGAAATTTGCTTTCGGTGTAAGCAACACCGGCATGCAGCTTGGTGGTGGAACTTAGATCATAAAACAGTTTGAAATTGGCGTTCGTGGCGCGTGAGGCATTAAACCCTTTGTCCCCGATGATATTGGTGGGTGCACCTTGGGGTGTGGTGGTTGGCTGAATGCCGGTGACAACTTTTGCCCCTGCCAGTGGGGTGCCTGCAGGATTGGCCAGAGTGACCAGGTCGGCCGCGTATCCCGCACGATCATCCTGGGAAAAATTCATCACCACGCCGAGGCCGTTTTCAAATTTATCGCGATAGCCTGCCTCCACTTTGGTGCGTTCACCATCGGAAAAGCCTTGAGTGATTTTGCCAGTCATCTCGAACTTGGTAGGCGCCTTGGTAATCACACTAATCACCCCGCCGAGGGCAGCGCTCCCGTATAAAGCGGAACCTACACCCGGTATTACTTCTATTTGCTCGACATCATTCATCGAAATGCTCGACCAATTCATTTGGCCAGAGTAAGCATCGGTCAGCGATTGCCCATCAATGAGCAAGAGATTTCGATTGATCCCCATTCCGCGAAAACTGGGTTGCATCGTCGAGCCAGCACGCCCACCATCAACTGCGCCTCCTCGAAGATACAAACTGGGGACTTTTGCAGTCAGTGCATCGCCGACGACAAAAGTGTTCCTTTTCTCCAATTGCTCTGCGGTGATTACCGATACATTGGCTGGCGCTTCTAGGGTTGACTGTTCGATTTTAGTAGCGCTGACAACCACGCTTTTGAGGACAGAATCCGATTCGTCCGCGAGACCGGTAGCTGGGTAGCAGAAGGCAGTTGAGATAGCGACGACGAGTGCTTTACGTTGTAGTTTCATTAAGAATCTCCCTGGAAATTATTGGTATATATTTTGAAATACGGTTCGAGGCTCGGCGTTATCTTGCCGCCTCAGTAACAAAAGCTATCTTCATCACCCCGGCACGTTGCGCCACGGCCAGGATGTCAGCGACTTTTTCATAGGGCGTCGTCCGGTCGGCGCGCAGATGAAGTTCCGGCTGCGACGGGGCCAATTCGTTGAGGCGGGCATAAACCGCTTCGCTGCTCGCCAAAGCCCCGTCGAGAAACAAGCCGCCCTGGGCATCGAGCGCCAGATTGACCACCAAAGGCTTGTCGTCGAGCTTGGTCGAATCGACGCGCGGCAGATCGACCGGCACGGCTTGATGGAAGAGAGGCGCGGTGATGATGAAAATGACCAGCAGAACCAGCATCACGTCGACCAGCGGTGTAGTGTTGATTTCAGCCATCGGCGCCGTATTCGGGCTTTCGTTGAAGGAGCCGAAGGCCATCAGGCGGCTCCTGCCGATCTGGCCACGGCGGGCACCGCCAAGACGACCGGGCGCGTTGAAGTGACCGGCGAGAAGCCCTCGCTCGGGCGGCGGGCGCCGGTAGTCAGGAAGGCATGCAGGTCATGCGCGAAGCCGTCGAGTTGGGCCAGCACCAGACGATTGCCGCGAGTCAGCGCGTTGTAGGCGAGCACTGCCGGGATGGCGACAAAGAGGCCGCCGGCGGTCATGATCAGTGCCTCGCCAACCGGGCCGGCCACCTTGTCCAGCACTACGCTGGATGAGCCGGAAAGTGCGACCAGGGCGTGATAAATTCCCCATACGGTGCCGAAGAGGCCGATGAATGGTGCGGTGGAGCCGACCGAAGCGAGGAAGGTCAGGCCGCTTTCCATCCGTGCCTGGGCGTGCAGGATATGGTTACGCAGCGCACGTGTAACGCACTCGTTGAGACTGACGCCGGCGCCCAGGCCAAGTGCCGCATGGCAGTCGTTTGACTGCGCGCAGGTTGCGCAGTCGGTACTTCCCGTGCCGAGATTTTTCCCCGCCGGGCAGCCATGCACCTGCGCGGCTTGAATCCCGGTCTTGGCCAGACCGGCGAAGACGCCCGTTTTATCTGCCTCTTCAATGGCCTTTAGCGCATCGGGCAATGCTCGCGCCAGCCAGAATGCCTGCGGTGCTTGCTCCATGGAGCGGTTAAAACGGAGCTGAAGGATGAAGCGCGTGATGGTCAGCGACCAACTGGCGACGGAGAGCAGCACCAGCAGAATGGCCACGGAATGGGTGACCAGGTCACCCTGTTGCCAGAAATGGACCAGACCGAGATTGGAATTCATGGGAATTAGCCTTGAAGGTTGAAAGTGATTGGAACTTGAATCCAGACCGCGATGGCTACGTCGCCGCGCCGTGCGGGTACAAAACGCCAGCGGCTGACGGCCGCTTCTGCGGCACGGTCGAGGCGTGGGAAACCGCTGCTCTGCTTGATCTCGACGCTTTCTGGATGGCCTTCGGCGCTGACGCGTACGCGCAGCACCACCTCTCCCTCTTCGTGGAGGCGGCGCGAAGCCGGCGGATAGGTCGGTTTTGGGTTGTTCAGGTAATCGGCATCGAAACGGGCAGCCGTCAAAGGTGTGACTGTCGGCGCTGCAATTGGGGTCGCGACCGTTACCGCTGATGGCTGAGGCGCTACTGTAAATGCAGCCGCATTGGGAGTTGGGGTCGGTGTATTTGCAACCAGAATCGGCTGAACTGTGGGTTGAACTTTCTTGGGTGTTTGCCTCGGCGGCGGTGGCTGTGATGACTGAGGAATATCTGGCGCCAGTTCAATCAAGCGTGCGGTAAAGGGGCGCGCCAGATCAGCGAGTTGCTCAGCAGGAACAGAAACTGCGATCAGGCCGAAAAGCGCTGCATGTGCGGCGGCAACGCCGAGGATGGATGTTTTCTGTCCGCCCTGTTTGCCGAATGAAGTTCCGTAGTCTGGAAAAAAGAGTCCCATGGCGCCTGTCGAAAGTAGTTCCCGATAGCGGGAAAAAACTATTCGAGAGGTAAGAAGGAACTAAATTTCCGTCGTCTTGTCGTCGAATGGCGGCGATACTAAGGGCATAGGCCCGTCTTGGGAATGTGGCAAATTGTCGCAGGCATCCAATGATGGGTTGATAATGGAACATTTTATGGGCATCAGTGATAGGTAGCTGCGACATTTTGCCGCGCGACAATTTGCCCTATCGCAAAGTCTGATTTTCCTGATTAAACTGGCTTCGCCACGGGCAATGTTGAACCTGAACCCACCTCGTTTGACTCCCCCACTGTTGCTCGTGGCACCTTTCAACTTACCTGAGAGTCGCCATGCTGAAACGCTATTTTTCGACCCATCTGACCGTCGCGCTGGTTTGTCTTGGCAGCTTGTTCAGCCCTTCCGTCCTGGCGGAGACGCCTAAAGCCGAAATTATGCTGAATGCCGTGCAGCATCTGCGCATGGGCCAAGGCGAGCAGGCGGTTGCCTTGTGGAAGCCGTTGGCCGAGGGCGGTTTTGCCGACGCGCAGTTCAACCTCGGGATCGTTTATCTGCACGGTGATGGGGTCGTCAAGAACGCCGAAGAGGCGATCAAATGGTTTCGTCTGGCTGCCGAGCAGGGAGACCGGCAGGCGCAGCAGCAACTCGGCGTGATGATCCTGCACGGTGTCGGAATCGCAGCGAATCCGGAGGAAGGCTATCGCTGGATCAACAAGAAACATCACGAGCATATGCAGCATGGCGAACACCTGGCCGGCGAACGGCAACGGGCGGCGCAGTTGATCTGGCAGTCAGATATGCGCGAGAGCTACAACAGGAATCGTGGCGTTCAGGCCGCTCAGGTAGTGGCCGACCTGCGGCGGCGTGCCGGGATGCCTCCGGCTGGTACTGAGCTGGCTGCACGCTGAGAGCCGAAGCTTTCAGCGCTTGCCTGCTAGCTCAGAGGTTGTGAAAAATTCATTTCAGCCGAATCTCCTCGCTCGTCACCCCGGCGAAGGCCGGGGTCCAGCTCGTCTATCTGATTGTTTTCATGAATATCAGACGTGCGCACTGGATTCCGGCCTTCGCCGGAATGAGTGCGCCCGTGAAGGCGCGCAAACAGCACGGT
>NZ_JBMOJE010000044.1:0-35573 GCF_049316945.1 Propionivibrio sp.
CCTGGCTGATGCCAATTCTCTGGCTCGGTTTTTTTTCTGCGCTGGTCGGCCTGGGAGCGATAATCAAGCGTTATGGCTCGCTGAAAGTAGCGAGTGGCGGCATTGTGCTAACGGCGTTCGCCAGTTACGCATCACTTGCCGCTGGCAACCTTGGAATGCTCATCCTGATGCAGTTGTTGGCGGGGATCGGCTGGGCGGCTGCCTTTGCCGGGCTGATGGAACAGTCCTCGGTCTTCGGCACGCGCGGGGCGGAGGGCCTGTTCATGGGCAGTTTTTTCTCGGTGCTGGCGCTTACCAGCTTCGCCCGCATCGGTTTCGCCAGCCAGTTGCTGCCACAGAGTCCGGTTGTGCAAGGCGTGCAGTTCATCCTGCCGGGGACATTGCTATTGCTTTCCGGTCTGATCGCCGCCATTTATGCCAATAACCGGCTAAAGGGAGCCGCTTCGCATTGATCGCAGCAATAAACCTGGAAAAAGCAGTTCGTCCACGAAAAGAATCAAAAGGTAAGTAGAGCGACAATAGGAGTCTGACCCCTATTATTCTTCACGCTTCGGCTACGGTCATTCGAGCGCGCGTCCGCGACATGAAAAACTGCCAAAAAACTATCTGCACCGGGAAGCAACTGAAGTGCTGCCGGAGTTCCTGGACGCCCTTGGCGTCACTCGGCCCTATCTGTTTGGACACAGCGACGGCGGCAGCATCGCGCTGCTTGCTGCCGCCCATGAAGCGTCGCGTTACCCGGCGATCGTGGTGTTGGCGCCGCATATTTTTGTCGAGGAAATCTGTATCGAAAACATCCAGGCTGCGCGCGTCGCCTTTCATGAAAAAGGCCTCAGAGAGCGGCTGGCTCGCTATCACGACGATGTCGATTCGACCTTCTACGGCTGGCACGACGTCTGGCTTGACCCGGCTTATCAGGATTGGAACATCGAGGCTGAGGTAGAGAAGATCGCCTGCCCGGTTCTGGCAATTCAGGGCGAAGACGATGAATACGCCACGCTTGAGCAAATCTACGGTATCAAACGCCGAGTTCCAGAGACAACGCTGCTCGTCTTGCCTGGCTGCGCTCACTCACCCCACCGCGATCAGCCGGAATCGGTGATTCAGGGGGTTTTGGCATTCATCAATGAAAACGCCAGCCGGGTCTCGGGTGAAACTGGCACCTCGGCATGACTGGTTTTGAGGTACCGATGAACGGCACATCGACAGCCTGGCACGGACTCTGACAACACCGCGGCGACTGTGAGCAGAAAAAAATACGGAACCCACAATCGAGTTCCGTATTTTTGTTGCTGCTGGCGTTAGAAAAGTAGCTACCCGCCGCACCTCAACCTTGCAAGCTGGCTTCGAAGGCCGCCTCGGCATTGCTTGGGAAGTGGTACTTGGCAAACAAACGCTGCAACTGGATCGAGCGTGTCCTGGCCGTCGCGGCGAACCAGATCCCGAGCGTTTTGCCCTGCCTGGCGAGCGTAGCGAAAGCGAAGTGCCATTCACGGGCTTCTCCAAGGCGCTCGATCGGAAAAACCGGGGACAGACCACGGTTTTCAGTGAGGATAAGGAAACCACGTAGAGAAAATCGTAGTCCACTATTTTCCTATCCGGTCGAAAGTGCAGGTAGCGCCGCACGCCTATTTCAAACCACCTGCCTGCAAGCCCCTCCAGTAGGCGATCTGCAAGAAGCCGGGCTGGCAGACCAATAAATACGGCACTCTTCAGGCACACAGGCTGCAGATCGCCTATCCATAGTGGCTGCAGCCATGTTACCAATGGTAACCGCCGGCCAAGCGTTCCTGAAGTGCTTCAACGTCGCATGAATTTCCACAAGAAAATCAAGCCAGAGCCAACACCGTTCACGGTAAATTAATTGCTTGGCGTTTGAACAAATTTTTGTGCAATCCCTTTGCTCGCCCTTGATCGAAGACATGAAGATCGCGAGATAATCCAGCGGATGTTGGTGGCTACCCGCAACCAATACATCGGAGATACCTGAGGTGACAAGAGAACGCATACTAATCAGCCCGTCAGGCCGTAGCCTTGAACTGGAATACTGCTGGACTGGCGCCGCCGCAAGCGATGCTCCGGTGATGGTTTTCCTGCACGAAGGCCTGGGCAGCATTGCCATGTGGCGCGGTTTTCCACAGCGACTTTGCGACCGGCTCGGCGTGCGTGGTCTGATTTATTCGCGGTTTGGCTACGGTCATTCGACCGCGCGTCTGCGGCATGAAAAACTGCCCAGGAATTATCTGCACCGGGAAGCTACTGAAGTGCTGCCCGAGTTTCT
Organism: Propionivibrio sp.; assembly: GCF_049316945.1. Classification (GTDB taxonomy): domain Bacteria; phylum Pseudomonadota; class Gammaproteobacteria; order Burkholderiales; family Rhodocyclaceae; genus Propionivibrio. The sequence goes on from NZ_JBMOJE010000044.1 coordinate 2,282, forward strand.
GGACGCGCTTGGCGTGACTCGACCTTACCTGTTTGGACACAGCGACGGCGGGAGTATCGCGCTGCTTGCTGCCGCCGATGATGCGTCGCGTTACCCAGCGATCATCGTCATGGCGCCGCATATTTTTGTCGAGGATATCTGTGTCGAAAACATCCAGGCTGCGCGGGTCGCTTACCATGAAAAAGGCCTCAGGGAGCGGCTCGATCGCTATCACGACGATGTCGATTCGACGTTCTACGGCTGGCACGACATCTGGCTTGATCCTGCTTATCAGGATTGGAACATCGAGGCTGAGGTTGAAAAGATCGCCTGCCCGGTTCTGGCGATTCAGGGCGAAGACGATGAATACGCAACGCTTGAGCAAATCTACGGCATCAAGCGCCGAGTGCCAGAGACCACGCTGCTGATCTTGCCCGGCTGCGGTCATTCACCCCAACGCGATCAGCCGGAATCGGTGATTCAGGGGGTTTTGGCATTCATAACCTCAAACGCCAGTCGGTTATCGACTGAAACCGGGAAGTTGGCATAACTGTCTCCCATGATTGGCAAACAAGGCACGGAGAAAAAAATGAGCAACAAATTTCAGGAACTTCTGGCAGCCTCTTCGGTGATCCTGGGCGAAGGTGCGGTGATCGAGCGTTTAAGGCGTGACTCCGGAATCCAGCTTGACGACCAGGTAGTCAATTCAGCATTGATCTACCAGGAAACAGGTCTAGCGGCCATGGAGGCCATCTACCGCCAATACTTGGGTATCGGCCAACACTACAAATTGCCGCTGCTGCTTTCGACCCCCACTTGGCGAGCAGGACGGGATCGCATTGCGCGTGCTGGACTCGCTGGCCATGATCTGAATGGCGACAACGCCCGATTTCTGGCCGGCTTGCGTGACAGTTACGGGGATTATTCCCAGCAGGTGGCTATCTGCGGGCTGATGAGTTGCCGTGGCGATGCCTACAAGCCGGCCGAGGCCATGACCGCTCATGCCGCAGGCGAATTCCATGCCTGGCAAGCCGATGCGCTGGCCGCTGCGGGAGTCGACATTCTGCTGGCGGCGACCCTTCCGGCGCTGAGCGAGGCCATTGGTCTGGCCCGAGCCCAGGCCGCAACCGGCCTCCCCTACCTGATCAGTTTTGTCGCCCGCCCGGAAGGAACGCTGCTCGATGGCACACCGCTAAAGGAGGCCATTGCCGCCATCGACAGTGCGATAACGCCACGTCCTCTGGCTTATCTGATCAACTGCACCCATGCCTCGATCTTTCGTCGTGCCATGCTGCACGAGAGCAACTCATCCCCACTGGTCCGCGAGCGGGTGATCGGCCTGCTGGCCAACACCGCCGCCCTCAGCCCGGAAGAACTGGATGCCAGCCACCAGTTGGTGGAAGAAGAGCCGGAAACCTTCGGAAGAAGCGTATCGGCACTTCACGGCGAATTGGGAATGAAGGTGCTGGGGGGATGTTGCGGTACCGATGAACGGCATATCGATTGCCTGGCGCGGGATCTGACAACACCGCAGCGGCTGTGAGCAGAAAAAAATTACGGAACCCGCAATCGAGTTCCGTAATTTTGTTGCTGCTGGCGTCAGAAAAGCAACTGCGTGCCGCAACTCAACCTTGCAAGCTGGCTTCGAAGGCCGCCTCGGCATTGCTTGGGAAGTGGTACTTGGCAAACAAACGCTGCAACTGGATCGAGCGTGTCCTGGCCGTCGCGGCGAACCAGATCCCGAGCGTTTTGCCCTGCCTGGCGAGCGTAGCGAAAGCGAAGTGCCATTCACGGGCTTTACCAAGGCGCTCGATGACTTCCCGTTCGTTTCCAATCACGATACCAGCACGTTTAAGCGATTGAATGAACTGGGTGGATTCTTGTTGGTTGGCAATCATTTTTGGCTCCATTAAATAATGTTGTTATGCCCAATAAACGTAGACCGGGAGGATTAGTTGACCCGTGTCGAGTAACGCTCTGTGATGATTGTGTACGTATCCCGGAAGAAATTGACGGGCCTGAGCCTGCCGGATTGGCCTACACTTTCGCCATGAACGACGCCAACCGCAGACCATCGATAGCTCTGAAGGGAACAGCCGAGCCACCGGAGGTCGAGGTGGTGATCGAGATTCCACGGGGCAGTTTTCTCAAGCACGGATCCAACGGCCGCGTCGATTTCATTTCTCCGCTGCCGTGCCCGTTCAACTACGGATCCGTACCCGACTTACTGGGTCTCGATGGCGATCTGCTGGATGCACTGGTGCTTGGTCCCCGGCTGCCGCTCGGTACATGCAAACGGATCAAGGTGTGGGGAGCAGTGACACTGACCGATCGCGGCCTGTCGGACGACAAGCTGATCTGCAGCGAAAGCGCGCCCAGCCTGACCGAGTGCGAAAATGTGCTGCGCTTTTTTCACTTCTACGCGAAGTGCAAGGGACTCCTGAACATTTGGCGTCGCCGCCCGGGGCGCAATGCCTGCGAGGGGTGGTGCGAGGCCACACAAGCCCTCGCTCGCGCCCGACCGCGACACGCTGCGTGGAATGGATCACCGATTGAGTTCTGATCATTTACCATGCACGATAAAACATCGGCTTCAGGATGCATCGTAAATTACCTTGCTCCTGGTTCCTCTCAAAGAACCTTAAGTTTCCAATATTCTGAAAGTGCGACATGACCCCGCAGGCATACGGTTTGGTTCCTGTCATTCGTTCTGGTGGCGACTTCATGGGAGTTGTCGGCTGGCACGCCTTCACCCTGAGACGGCGGCATCCAGTGGCGAGTGATGCTGCCTGCCGACCTCGCCCTGATTGAGTCGCCGCCATGTTTTACTCCTTGCTGGCCGACGCCACGCTGTTGTTTCACCTGGCCTTCATCCTGTTTGCCGTGCTGGGAGCCTTGCTGGTCTGGCATTTCCCGCGTCTTGCCTGGCTGCACCTGCCGGCAGTGATATGGGCCGGACTGATCGAAATCACCGGCCAGATATGTCCGCTCACGCCACTGGAAAACCGCCTGCGCTGGTTAAGCGGCGAGACTGGCTATCGCGGTGGTTTTATCGAGCACTACCTGCTGCCCATCATCTATCCGCATGAACTGTCGCACGACGTACAGGTCGTATTGGGCATCGGTGTCATTGCCATCAACGTGGTGGCGTATACCTTGATGCGTCACCGGGCGAAACAGCATGACCAGCCGCGTTAGCGGGCTGGTCATGCCCCTGTCCATCGTAGTCCTGCTGTTCGTAGGGGGAGTCGCCATGTTCCAGGATGATCTGATCTACTTCCCCGAGAATCCGCCGCTCGCGGCCGTTCTCGCCGATGCCCGCCGCCACGACTTGACAGCGTGGCCGGGCGAAGACGACTACCGGGGTCTGCTGCGCGAAGCCGCAGGGCCGGCCCGTGGCACGCTGGTGCTGTTTCACGGCAATGCCGGGCAGGCAGTGCACCGCGAATGGTATGCCAGCGAACTCACCCGCCTCGGCTTGCGCGTGATCCTGGCCGAATATCCGGCCTACGGTGCGCGTGCAGGCAAGCTGGGCGAAGCTGCCCTGGTCGCCGACGCGGCCGAGACCCTGGCGCAGGCCCGCCGCCAGTTCCCGGGGCCGCTGCTGCTCGCCGGAGAATCGCTGGGCGCCGGCGTTGCCGCCGCCGTGGCCAAGTCCGCCAAAGTTGACGCCGTTCTGCTGATCACCCCCTGGGACCGGATTGAAAGCATCGCGCACCATCACTACCCGTGGTTGCCAGTCGGATTGATAATGCGCGACCGCTATGACAGCGTGGCGAATCTCTCCGGGTATAACGGCCGTGTCGCCGTGATCATCGCCGAGCACGACAGCATCGTGCCGCCCAACTTCGGCCACCGATTGTTCGAGAGCCTTTCTGAACCGAAGCAGTTGTGGATCGTTCCTGCCGCCGACCACAACGACTGGATGGGCCACGTCGATGCAGCGTGGTGGCAGTCGGTCATCGGCTTCCTGATCGGCAGCTAGAAAATCAGGCGCTGGCAGGGCGACAAGGCGTTTTCCCAACTTCTGCGCCATGGAAGGCCATCGGCTCAATGTCGAATCAGCCCCCCCGAACCTGCTCACATCAACACAAAAATAATGAACTTTTAAACCCCAGCGAAGGTCATAGCGCCAGTTTTACATCGCGCATTGCAAAATATTATTTTACAATGCGGAATAAACCGCATGGTTGATGCCGTACTTTCCATCAAAACAAAGTATTACCCTTGCCTTTCGCGTCCACACTGGGTGAACGGAAAGCCCCTATCAGCCAGGAGACAAGACATGGCAGCACTGCCCGAAAACACAACGAATACATTGATATCGGCTATAAACGATGCCGATCCGCAAGAGACCCGCGAATGGCAAGACGCGCTGACCGGCGTGATTGCCCAGGAAGGCAACGACCGTGCCCACTTCCTGATCGAGAACCTGATCGCCCAGGCGCGCGAAGAAGGGATCGACATCCCGTACAGCGCCACCACCGAATACGTGAACACCATCCCGGTTGATCGCCAGCCCAAGTATCCGGGCGACGCCACCATCGAAATCCGCATCCGCAACTACATCCGCTGGAACGCCATGGCCATGGTCGTGCGCGCCAACCGCGACACCAACGTCGGCGGCCACATCGCTTCGTTCGCTTCGGCGGCAGCGCTTTACGATGTCGGCTTCAACTGGTTCTGGCGCGCGCCCACCGAACAGCACGGCGGCGACATGATCTTCTTTCAGGGACACTCGATTCCCGGCGTCTATGCCCGCGCCCACCTGCTCGGTCGATTGACCGACGAGCAGATCGACAATTTCCGCCAGGAAACCGGCGGCAAGGGTCTCTCCTCCTATCCGCATCCGTGGCTGATGCCCGACTTCTGGCAGTTCCCGACGGTGTCGATGGGACTCGGTCCGATCCAGGCGATTTACCAGGCGCGTTTCATGAAGTACATGGAAAGCCGTGGCTTCATCGAGGCCAAGGACCGCAAGGTCTGGGCCTTCCTCGGTGACGGCGAAACCGACGAAGTCGAGTCGCTCGGCGCCATCGGCATGGCCGCGCGCGAGAAGCTCGACAACCTGATCTTCGTCATCAACTGCAACCTGCAGCGCCTGGACGGGCCGGTACGCGGCAACGGCAAGATCATCCAGGAACTCGAAAGCACCTTCCGGGGTGCCGGCTGGAATGTCATCAAGCTGATCTGGGGTCGCCACTGGGATGTGCTGTTCGAGCGCGACAAGAAGGGCATTCTGAAAAAACGCATGATGGAATGCGTCGACGGTGAATATCAGACCTTCAAGGCCAAGAACGGCACCTATGTTCGCGAACACTTCTTCAATACGCCTGAACTCAGGGAACTGATCGCCGACTATACCGATGCCGACCTGTGGCAACTCAACCGTGGCGGCCACGACATCTTCAAGATCTTCAGCGCCTTCAAGGCGGCGGTCGATCACAAGGACCAGCCGACGCTGATTCTGGCCAAGACGATCAAGGGCTACGGCATGGGGCTGGCTGGCGAGGGGATGAACATCTCGCACCAGCAAAAGAAACTCGACAGCGAAGCGATCATGCGCTTCCGCGACCGCTTCAACCTGCAGGTGCCGGACGACCAGATCGACGCCCTGCCCTTCCTCAAATTCGAAGAGGGTTCGCCGGAAATGATTTACATGCGCGAACGGCGCATGGCCCTCGGCGGCTACCTGCCGGCACGTCGGCGTACGGCAGCGCCGCTTGAGGTTCCGGCGCTTTCGGCATTCGACTCGCTGCTCAAAGCCTCCGGCGAAGGGCGCGAGGTATCGACCACGATGTCCATCGTGCGCGTGCTCAACATCATGCTCAAGGACAAGAAGATCGGACGTCGCGTCGTTCCGATCGTGCCGGACGAATCACGCACCTTCGGCATGGAAGGCCTGTTCCGCCAGATCGGCATCTGGAACCAGCAAGGCCAGAACTACGTTCCGGAAGACCACGACCAGCTGATGTTCTACAAGGAATCGAAGGACGGCCAGGTGCTGCAGGAAGGCATCAACGAATCCGGCGCCATGAGCGACTGGATCGCCGCCGCTACCTCCTACTCGGTGCATGGCGAGCAGATGATTCCGTTCTACATCTGCTACTCGATGTTCGGCCTGCAACGCACCATGGACCTTTACTGGGCTGCAGCCGACCAGCGCGCACGCGGCTTCCTGATCGGTGGCACGGCCGGACGCACGACGCTCAACGGCGAAGGCCTGCAGCACGAGGATGGTCATTCGCACATTCTCGCCGGCCTGATCCCCAACTGCATCAGTTACGACCCGACCTTCTCGTTCGAAGTCGCGGTGGTCATGCAGGACGGCATGCGCCGCATGTTCCAGGAACAGGAAGACATTTATTACTACATCACGGTAATGAACGAGAACTACGAGCACCCGGAAATGCCCAAAGATGCCGAAGCCGACATCCTCAAGGGTTTGTACCTGCTGCGCAAAGGCAATATCTCGGACGGCAAGCAAGCCGCACCGCGCGTGCAACTGCTCGGCTCGGGAACCATTTTTCGCGAAGTCATCGCCGCCGCCGAACTGCTCAAGAACGACTGGGGCGTCGACGCCGACCTGTGGGGCTGCCCAAGCTTCAATGAACTGGCGCGCGAGGGTAACGACATTGCACGCTGGAACCTGCTCAACCCGACCGAAAAGCCGAAACTCTCGCACGTCGAGAAATGCCTGAACGACACGCGCGGCCCGATCATTGTGGCGACTGACTACGTACGCCTGTACGCCGAACAGATTCGCCCCTTTATCAACCGCCGCTACGTCACGCTGGGAACCGATGGTTTCGGTCGCTCGGATACGCGTGAAGCGCTGCGCAACTTCTTCGAGGTGGATCGCGTGTGGGTCACCATCAACGCCCTGAAAGCCCTGGCTGACGACGGCGCCATCGAGCGCAGCAAGGTTGCCGAAGCCATTGCCAAATATGGCATTGACACCAACAAACCGAACCCGATGACGGTTTAAGGGAGCCAGTTCATGAGCCAACTAATTGAAATAAAAGTCCCGGACATCGGCGATTACAGCGACATTCCGGTCATCGAAATCTGCGTCAAGGTGGGCGACACGGTAAAGCTTGACGACGCGCTGGTCACCCTGGAATCAGACAAGGCGACGATGGACGTTCCGTCATCGGTCGCCGGTATCGTCAAGGAAATCCGGGTTGCGCTGGGCGACCGTATTTCCGAAGGTTCGGTCGTGGCACTCGTGGAAGAAGTCGGAGCCGGGGCTGCAGTAGAGGCGGCGAAGCCTGCCGCTGCACCTGCTCCTGCGCCCGCTCCTGTTGTCACTGCAAGCGCGCCAGCACCCGCTGCTCCGGTAGCGGCTGCGGTGGCCATAGTAAGCCCGCCGGCACCCGGCCTTGCGCTCGGCGCAGCCACACACGCCAGCCCGTCGGTGCGCCTGTTCGCCCGCGAGCTTGGCGTCGATCTGTCGAAAGTTCCAGCAACCGGGCCGAAGCAACGCATCGTCAAGGAAGACGTCACCGCCTTCATCAAGGGCGTGATGTCCGGTCGTGCAGCACCGGCGGTAGCATCCGGCGGCGCCAGTTTGGGTGGCGGTCTTGACCTGCTGCCCTGGCCGAAGGTTGACTTTGCCAAGTTCGGCACCGTCGAGGTCAAGCCGCTGTCGCGCATCAAGAAGATTTCCGGCCAGAACCTCGCGCGCAACTGGGTGATGATTCCGGCGGTGACCTACCACGAGGATGCCGACATCACCGATCTCGAAGCCTTCCGCGTGTCGCTGAACAAGGAGAATGAAAAATCCGGCGAGAAGTCCGGCGTCAAGATCACCATGCTCGCCTTCCTGATCAAGGCCTGCGAACTGGGGCTCAAGAAATTCCCGGAATTCAACAGCTCGCTCGATGGCGAAAATGGTGAAATGCGTCTGGTGCTGAAGAAGTATTTCCACATCGCCTTTGCCGCTGATACTCCTAACGGCCTGGTCGTTCCGGTGGTCAAGAACGTCGACCAGAAGTCGGTGAGCCAGATCGTTGTCGAATGCGGCGAACTGGCCAAAAAGGCACGCGACGGCAAGCTCGGCCCGGCCGACATGAGCGGCGCCTGCTTCACCATCTCCAGCGTCGGCGGCATCGGCGGCACGTACTTCTCGCCGATCGTCAATGCCCCGGAAGTGGCCATTCTCGGCGTCAACAAATCGGTGATGAAGCCGGTCTGGAACGGCAAGGAATTCGTGCCGCGCCTGATCCTGCCGATGTCGCTGTCGGCCGACCACCGCGTCATCGACGGCGCCATGGCCACCCGCTTCAATGTGTATGTCGCCCAGCTTCTGGCCGATATGCGTCGCGCGCTGATTTGATCGGGAGAAACGAATGAGTCAGATCATTGAAGTAAAAGTCCCGGACATCGGCGACTTCAAGGACGTTCCGATTATCGAGCTGTGCGCCAAGGTCGGCGACACGGTCAAGGTCGAGGACGCCCTGCTCACGCTCGAATCCGACAAGGCGACGATCGACATCCCCAGCCCGGTTGGCGGCGTGATCAAGGAATACAAGGTCAAGGTCGGCGACAAGGTGTCGGAAGGCATGCTGGTCGTGGTGCTGGAGGCGGCCGATGCGGCCTCCGTCCCATCCCCCTCTCCCCAGCGGGGAGAGGGCCGGGGAGAGGGGGCTGGTGCATCACCAACTCTAGCCGCTCCCCCCTCTCCCCCAGCCCCTCTCCCCGCTGGGGAGAGGGGAGCAGTCAGCGTGCCGGCTGACACTTATGCCGGCACAGTCGACCTCGAATGCGAAATGCTCGTTCTCGGCGCCGGCCCTGGCGGTTACTCGGCGGCCTTCCGTTCGGCCGACCTCGGCCTGAAGACGGTGATCGTCGAGCGCTACGCAACGCTCGGCGGGGTCTGCCTGAACGTCGGCTGCATCCCGTCGAAAGCACTGCTTCACGTCGCTATCGTGATGGATGAAGCCGAACACATGGCCGATTGCGGCGTCACCTTCGCCGCGCCACAGATTGACATCGACAAACTGCGCGCCCACAAGTCCAAGGTTGTCGGCAAACTCACCGGCGGTCTGGCCGGCATGGCCAAGGGGCGCAAGGTCGAGGTCGTACGCGGCTACGGCAGCTTCCTCGACGCCAACCACATCGAGGTTGAAGTCACCGACGGCGAGGCGCAAGCCAAGACCGGTACCAAAAAGGTGATTCGCTTCCAGAAGTGCATCATCGCGGCCGGCAGTTCGGCCATGCATCTGCCCTTCATCCCGAGCGACCCGCGCATCGTCGATTCGACCGGCGCGCTCGAACTGCGCTTCGTCCCAAAGAAGATGCTGGTCATTGGCGGCGGCATCATCGGCCTCGAAATGGCCACCGTCTATTCCTTGCTTGGTTCCCGTGTCGATGTCGTCGAGATGCTCGATGGGTTGATGCAGGGCCCCGATCGCGATTCGGTCAAGGTATGGGAAAAGCAGAACCTGCACCGTTTCGACAAGGTCATGCTGAAGACCAAAACGGTTGCCGTCGAAGCCAAAGACGACGGTCTCTACGTCAAATTCGAAGGCGAAAACGTTGCACCGGAAGCCGTCAAGTACGACATGATCCTGCAAGCGGCCGGCCGTTCGCCGAACGGCAAGAAGGTCGCGGCTGACAAGGCGGGCATCATCGTTACCGATCGCGGCTTCATCCCGGTCGATAAGCAGATGCGCACCAACGTGCCGAATATCTTCGCCATCGGCGACATCGTCGGCCAGCCGATGCTGGCGCACAAGGGCGTGCATGAAGGTCACGTAGCGGCCGAAGTCGCAGCCGGCGAATTGAAAGGCAACGCCGAACTGGCGCGCACAGCGTTCGACGCGCAGGTCATCCCCAGCGTCGCCTACACCCACCCGGAAGTGGCGTGGGTCGGCTACACCGAGGATCAGGCGAAGAAGGAAGGCCGCAAGGTCGAGGTCGCCAAATTCCCGTGGGCCGCTTCAGGGCGCGCCATTGCCAACGGTGCCGACTACGGCTTTACCAAGCTGATCTTCGATGCCGAAACGCATCGCGTAATCGGCGGCGCAATCGTCGGCCCGAGCGCTGGCGACATGATCAGCGAAGTTTGCCTGGCTATCGAAATGGGCTGCGATGCCGTCGACATCGGCAAGACCATCCACCCGCACCCGACGCTCGGTGAAACGGTCGGCATGGCGGCGGAAGTTGCGCACGGAACCTGTACCGACATCCCGGCGGTGAAGAAGAAGTAAGGCTGCATAACCCAAGGCGAAGCCGCCGCAGCCTGAACGGGCTCGGCGGCATTGGTGCATCCGAATCCGGCGTGGAAACAGGCGCAATGGACGAGGCGTACATGGTCTGCCTTGGAAGCCTCTACAATTGGCGTTCTTCAACGATACAGCCCGAAGAGCCAGCTAATACGCCACTCTTCAGGCATACCACCTGTAGACCGCCTATCCATAAGCGTTACAGCCCTGCGCCAAGCTTCGGGCCCCAAGCTTGGCGGAACAGCCTGAATCTCTTCAGCGGGCGCGATAAAGCAGGGTCGGGTGAACTTCCTGCAGCACCTTCTGCATTCCCTTGCGGCTCTTCAGGTTGAGAATCACCGGCGAGCGGGTGTTGGCGGCAATTTTTCCACTTTCTGCCTCATCGCGATAAACGATCACCGCAACGGCTGCGTCTTCTGTGTCTTGCAGTCCAATCAGTGCGCAATCGGCATCCGAGAGTTCGATCTGATACTCGATGTCGAGCGATTCAGGCGCCACGATCGGGAACATTACATCCGTATCGTCCACGGATTGCAGCCAATAAACTGTGGCTTTACCTTCCTCATGAAACAGCTTGAAGCGCTTGCAGTCCTCGAAACCGGCAATGCCCTCGGGAAAAGTGAACAATGTTTCAGGATCAATCGGCACATTCTTCAAACCGAGACGTTCGATATCAATTTTCATATATTCTCCCCTGACAAACGAAAACGCCAGATTGGCGATAGCTTCATTTAACTCCAATCGGACACGCCCTGCAACACGATAAAAACACATGATCCAGGCAGGCAGATATTGGCGCTTGAGTTTTCCCCCGTGATTGCGCATAGTTCGCATTTTTAAAATTGAGCACTGATGGCACCCCCTGTCGAACAACGCATCACCCTGAAAATCGCCGAAGAAATCGGCGCTCGCCGCGAGCAGGTCGTCGCCGCCGTCGCCCTGCTCGATGAGGGCGCCACCGTCCCGTTCATCGCCCGCTACCGGAAAGAAGTCACCGGTGGACTCGACGACATCCAGTTGCGTTTGCTCGACGAACGCCTCACCTATCTGCGCGAACTCGAAGATCGCCGAGCCGCGATCCTCGCCTCGATCGATGAACAGGGAAAACTGACGCCGGAACTTGTGTCCCAGATCCACGCGGTCGAAACCAAGCAAAGCCTCGAAGACCTCTACCTGCCCTACAAGCCCAAGCGCCGGACCAAGGCACAGATCGCCCGCGAGGCCGGACTGGCACCGCTCGCCGAAGCCCTGCTGGCCGACCCGACGCTGACACCGGAGGCCGAAGCCGAGCGCTTCATCAACGCCGAGGCCGGCTTTGCCGACATCAAGAGCGTGCTCGATGGCGCCCGCCAGATCCTCATGGAGCAGTTCTCGGAAGACGCACAGCTTTTGGGTGGTTTGCGTGAATACCTGGAAACGCACGGCGTCGTCAAATCCACGCTGGTCGACGGCAAGGAAACCGAGGGTGCCAAGTTCCGCGACTACTTCGACTATTCCGAGCCGATCCGCGCCATTCCCTCGCACCGCGCGCTGGCGCTGCTGCGCGGGCGCAACGAGGGCATGCTGCAAATCGCCCTGCTGCTCGATAGCGAACTGGAAAACTCCCCTCTCCCTGCGGGAGAGGGGGCGGGGGTGAGGGCAAAGAATCCCTGCGAGGCGCGCATCGCCAAGCGCTTCGCGATTACCGACCAGGGCCGAGCGGCCGACAAGTGGCTAGCCGATACCGTGCGCTGGACTTGGCGCATCAAGGTCTTCCTGCACCTTGAACTGGACCTGATGAACGCCCTGCGCGAACGCGCCGAAGTGGAAGCCATCCGCGTCTTCGGCTCCAATCTGCACGACCTGCTGCTCGCCGCTCCGGCCGGGCAGCGCGCCACCATGGGGCTCGACCCCGGCATCCGCACCGGTTGTAAAGTCGCCGTCGTCGACGCCACTGGCAAGTTGCTCGACACCGCCACCATCTACCCGCACGAACCTCGCCGCGACTGGGACGGTTCCTTGCACACGCTGGCCGTGCTGGCGAAAAAGCACAACGTAGACCTGATCAGCATCGGCAACGGCACCGCCTCGCGCGAAACCGACAAGCTGGCGGCTGATCTGATCAAGCTGGCGCCCGATTTGCGCATGACCAAGATCGTCGTTTCCGAAGCCGGCGCCTCGGTCTATTCGGCCTCCGAATACGCCTCGCGCGAATTTCCCGAACTTGACGTCAGCCTGCGCGGCGCCGTTTCCATCGCCCGCCGCCTGCAAGACCCGCTCGCCGAACTGGTCAAGATCGACCCGAAATCGATCGGCGTCGGCCAGTACCAGCACGACGTCAGCCAGACGAAACTGGCGCGTGCGCTGGATGGCATCGTCGAGGACTGCGTAAACGCCGTTGGCGTGGATGTGAATACCGCCTCGGCGCCGCTGCTGACGCGCGTCTCCGGCCTCAACAGCACGCTGGCCGCCAACATCGTCACCTGGCGCGACAAGAATGGCGCCTTCCCCAACCGCAAGGCTTTGCTTGACGTCCCGCGCATGGGCGCCAAGACCTTCGAGCAGGCCGCCGGCTTCCTGCGCGTCAACGGCAGCGACAACCCGCTCGACGCCTCGTCGGTTCACCCGGAAGCCTATCCGCTGGTCGAACGTATTCTGGCCGACATCAAGAAGGGCATCCGCGAGGTCATCGGTGATTCGCGCCTGGTCAAGGCGCTGGAACCGACCCGATACACCGACGATAAATTCGGCCTGCCAACCGTCCAGGATATTCTCAAGGAACTCGAAAAACCCGGCCGCGACCCACGCCCCGAGTTCAAGACCGCCGTTTTCAAGGACGGTATCGAAGAGGTCAAGGACCTGCAGCCGGGGATGATTCTCGAAGGCGTCGTCACCAACGTCGCCAACTTCGGCGCCTTCGTGGATATCGGCGTGCATCAGGACGGTCTGGTGCACATTTCGGTACTCTCCAGCAAATTCGTCAAAGACCCGCGCGAAGTGGTCAAGGCCGGCGACGTGGTCAAGGTCAAGGTGGTCGAAATCGACTTGCAGCGCAAACGCATTGCGCTCACCATGCGTCTCACCGACGACGCGCCCGCACCGCCGAAAATGGGCGGCGTGCCGCTGTCGAACAAAGCTCGTCAGCAACAGTCACGTCAGCCTGAGGCGACCGGTGCGATGGCCAATGCCTTCGCCAAGCTCAAGCGCTGAAAACACCTCAAGCCTTAAACAGCAAGAGCCGAATGCTGTGCTTTCCCACGAAGAAGGTCTATGAATGGCGAGGCTTGATACAGAAAGCACTCCGATCAAGTATCGGGCGGTATGATGGCCGCTTGCCGAGGAGATCATTGTGAAAATTGAGTCCATCCGCCTCAAAAATTTCAAGGCGTTCCGTGACGTCCACCTGAAGGACGTTCCCTCCTTTCTGGTTGTAGTTGGCGCCAACGGTTCAGGGAAAACCACCCTGTTCGACGTGTTCGGTTTTCTGCATGACTGCCTGAAAGGCAATGTTCGGCAAGCGCTTGATAGCCGAGGTCGATTCCGCGAAGTACTTAGCCGAGATAGTGAAGACGATACGATTCTTATTGAAATCCAGTACCGCATGCCGATTACCGGCGCGGATCGTCTGGTGACCTACTCATTGGAGATTGCAGAACTAAATAGCGTGCCCTATGTAAAACGAGAAATTTTGCGCTACAAACGCGGCCGCCACGGCAGCCCGTTTCACTTTCTCGACTTTTCCAACGGCGAAGGTTACGCCATTACAAACGAAGAGGATTTCAACAAGAAGGACGAAGAGTTGGAACGTGAGAACCAGAAAGTCTCACCGGATACGCTGGCAATAAAGGGGCTGGGGCAATTCGAGCGTTTCAAGGCGGCCAATGCTTTCCGGCAACTGATGGAATCCTGGCATGTTTCGGATTTTCATATCAGCGCGGCACGAGGCCGCAAAGAAGCCACGGGGGATTCTGAGCACTTATCGGAATCGGGTGACAACTTGCCACTCGTTGCCCGCTATCTGTTCGAGCAGCACACCGCTGTATTTAGTGAAATCCTAGCCACAATGGCTCGCCGGGTACCGGGGGTAAGTGCCGTCGAGCCACTGCTGTTGCAAGATGGCTATCTGACCCTGCGCTTCAAGGACGGATCGTTCAAGACGCCGTTTCTGGATCGTTATGTTTCCGATGGCACCATCAAGATGTTTGCTTATCTGGTGCTATTGCATGATCCTCGCCCTCACCCCCTGCTTTGCGTTGAAGAACCTGAAAATCAGTTGTATCCAAAATTGATGCCCGAACTGGCCGAAGAATTTCGCGATTATGCCAAACGCGGCGGACAGGTATTGGTTTCAACACATTCGCCGGACTTTTTGAACGCCGTCGAACTGGAAGAAGTGTGTTGGCTGGTTAAAAACCAGGGGGGAACTGAAATTCGCCGCGCCAAGGATGATCCGCAAATTGCGGCCTACATGGCGGAAGGTGATCAGATGGGCTACCTATGGAAACAAGGCTTTTTTGAGGGAGCCGATCCTCGATGAAGGAAATTGTTTTCCTGCTCGAAGAGGACTCTGCAAAAGCCATGCTGGATGCGCTTCTTCCACGAATTCTCGACGTACAGATCGGTTTCCGCTGCATTCCCTTCGAAGGGAAGCAGGATCTGGAAAAACAGATGGTGAAGCGCATACGTGGTTACCAGAATCCCGAGGCAAGGTTCATTATTGTCCGCGACCAGGATAGCCACCCCGATTGCCGAGCTGTGAAACAACGGCTACTGGAAAAATGCCACGAATCCGGCAAAGCTGAATCCGCTCTGGTTCGCATTGCCTGCCGTGAACTTGAAACTTTTTATTTAGCTGATCTGGCCGCTGTTGAATCTGGGCTGAATCTGTCAGGCCTGAAAAAACATCAGAACACAAGGAAATTCCGTCAGCCAGACCTCCTGATTTCGCCAAGCCTAGAGCTTCTCAAACTGACAAAAAACGCTTACCAAAAGGTCAGCGGCTCCCGCAAAATCGGCAAATTCCTCGATATGGAAAACACCCGTTCGCTTAGCTTCCGTAATCTGGTCCTGGGAATACGCAAGCAAGCCGAAATGTTGATGGCCATTTCCGGTTAATTCACTATGCGTCCTAATCTCAAAACCATCGATCTGTTCATCACCTTTGAGAACTCATGATCAACTCAAATCCAAATAAATGCCGGATCTACGGCATCAAGAACTGCGACACCATGAAGAAGGCCTTCGACTGGCTGGAAGCCAACAGCGTCGAGTATGAATTCATCGACTACAAGAAAGCCGGCATCGCACAAAAACACCTGCCCGAGTGGAACCAGCGCGCCGGCTGGGAGACTCTGCTCAACACGCGCGGCATGATGTGGAAACGCCTCAGCGACGCAGAACGTTCCGATGTCGATGAAACCAAGGCGCTGGCACTGATGGTCGATTACCCGACCCTGATCAAGCGCCCGCTCCTCGATACCGGCACGACCCTGCTCGTCGGCTTCGACCCCGAACATTACACAGCGGAACTCAAATGATGGAAAACTACGTACAACGTTTCCTGTTCGACGACCTCGACATCCGTGGTGCCGTCGTTCGCCTCGGCTCCGTCTGGCAGCAGTTGCTCACCAACCGCAACTACCCGGCGCCGGTGATCAACCTGCTCGGCCAGATGAGCGCCACCACCCTGTTGCTGTCCGACAACCTCAAGCAGCCGGGACGCCTGACTATCCAGTTGCGCGGCAACGGCCCCATCCCGCTGCTCGTCATCGACTGTAACGACGCGCTCAACATTCGCTGCATGGCGCAGCATAGCGAGGAAATCAAGGTTTCATCGATGGTCGACCTGCTCGGCCAGGGCCAGCTTCTGCTCTCACTCGACATGCCCTCGATGCGCGAACCCTACCAGAGCATGGTCCCGCTCGTCGGCGAGAGCATCGCCGAAATTTTCGAGCACTACCTCAAGCAGTCCGAACAACTGGCTTCGCGCTTCTTCCTGGCCGCCACGCCAAATGGAATCGCCGGCCTCTTCCTGCAAAAAATGCCGACCACCGAGCTACGCGATGCCGATGGCTGGACGCGCATCGAAGCGCTGGCCGCCACCGTCAAGCCCGCAGAACTGCTCGACCTGCCAACGGGGGAACTGCTTACGCGCCTGTTCAATGTAGAAACCGTGCGCCTGTTCGAGCAGAAAGCCGTCACCAACAACAGCCCCGAAGACCGGGAAAAGGTCGGCAACATGCTGCTCTCGCTCGGCCGCGAGGAAGTCTATGGTGCACTCAAGGAACGTGGCGCCATCGTCATCCGCGACGACCTCGGCAACCGCGAATACCGCTTCGACAAGGCGGCCATCGACGAACTGTTCAGCAATACGCCGGAAACGCCACCAACGGTGCATTGAGCAAATGCTCCGAAAATTCCCCAGGGTGCAAGAAGCGATTATCCAAAAAAACCGCAGTTCAAACCACGGCGACACGGTGGGCACAGCGAAAATCTGCTGCGAAGCAAATACTCTTGGGGTGCTCAATATTTCAGGATTTCATGGCTCACCCAAAGGGTGAATCATGAAAACATTACAAGTCATTGTTTTTCCGCCGTGTTCGCTGTGGTCAACTGCTTTTCCTGGCATTTTTCTCCGGAGTCGACTGCCGCCGTGCTACTTGCTGCCGCCACCCCAATAGCGCAGGACTGTCAACGGCAGTTCGGCCCAGAGGCCGATGAGATCGGCGTTCGAGAGGTGGGCGCCGACCACATTGCGGGAATTGGCCAACGCCCATGGGCGCCATAACAGGCCACTGGCAAACTGGCTTAGCCCTTGCCAGACCAGGACGCTATCCATCGCCGCTTTTGGCGAAACATCGGCTACCACGCCCGACAAGGTCAGCAACGCCTTGCGAAAGAGAATGATTTCTTCCTGGAAGCGCACTGCCGATGTCGCGGCCAGCGTATCCATCAAAGCGCTTAGCCAGTCGAACCCTGGAAAGCGGCCAAGACGAACCTGCCGGATCGATTCCATGACAGCGGCCTGCATGCGTTCCTTGTCGACCGTTTCGCCCAGCGCCGCGATGGCTGCGCAGATGCGCTGATCGTTCAGCGTCAGGGCACCCAGCACCAGTTGCACTACTGCCTCGCACTGCGCCTTGGAAAGTTTTGTGGTGAGCGCCCAATCGAGGATGGCCAGCCGCCCATCCGGGGTGGCCATCAGGTTGCCGGCGTGCGGATCGGCATGAAAAATGGCCCCTGCCTGGCGGCTGCCCCAGAAGGGCTGGGCCAGCAAAGCCCTGATGATGCGCTCGCCGCGCTGCCGCATTTCCATCGGCGGCAAGTCCTGCTGCGTCACCTTGCAGCCGTCGACCCTTTCCATGGCGGTGGCCTCCGGTGTTGAAAAAGGAAACAGGCGCGGAATGAGGATGTCCGGCGAGTTGGCGTAGAAATCGGCGGCCTGGCGCAGATGGGCCTGCTCCCGGTTGAGGCTGATTTCGTTGGCGAGCAGTCGGGCGACACTTTCCAGGGTATTGCGATAGTCAAATTCAGGAAGTCCGTAGCTGGTGCAGCGTTCTTCGAGAAAAGCCCCAAGATCATGCCAGATCTCGAGTTCTTCGTTCAGCCGTTGCTGCACCCCCGGTCGCAGCACCTTCAAGACACCCCGCTGCGATAGCGCCCCCGCCTGCCGCCAGACGAAAGGCACGACGACAGCAACACTGGCTTCGGCAAGCGCCTTTCGCCCCACCTGCAAACCGGCAATATGGCCGACTTCACGCTCCAGCACCGGCCGGATCGCCGCCATGGAATCCGAGGGCACCATTGTTTCAAGTTCCTGCAAACGCCGGCGCAAATCGATTGAAAGACGCCGGTCATGCGCCACCACCTGCCCCAGCTTGTGCAGAGTCGGGCACAGGCGAAACAGGGCGAGCAGACGCCGGGAAAGGCTGGCGTTGTAAGGCAGCGCGAGTTGTGCAGCGAATATGGCTTGCTGGCGATCAGCGGAAAGCCGGCCAAGAAAAAACAGCAGCGCGTCGACCAGCAGCGGACGATATTGGGCGTAAGCAGATGGCAACAGCTCCGCAAGGCGCAGCATCCCTGCCAGCAAGCCGCTATTGATATCGGAATGGTGGTGGAAGATCATGGCGTGCAAACTCTAACGCATAGCCTGAAAGACAGCCAATATCGGCAAGAAATTGCGCGGTGGTAGCGAAACAGCAGGCAAGTGAACCTTCCATGAAAAAACGCTGAAACTGTGCTGCAGTTAATCCCACTGATACTGTTTGGGTGACTTCCCTGCTTTGTCGATGATCATGGGCTCACCAATGGTTTTCGACTCGTCGACTTTCTCGACCAGCACGTCGAAACGCCATTCATCGCCAAAGTCGTAGATGAAGCCGATCTTCTGCTTGACACCCAGTCCGGCTCGCCCCAGTTCAACGGCATCGGCATATTCTTCCATGGGTTGTTCGCAACGATGGTCATCCAGAGATCGCTTTACGCCGTACTCGTCATGGTAATAAAACCCATAAAGATGATCGTCGTCGAAATTGAAAGCGGTGATTATCATCATCGCCAGATCGGCAAAACTATATTCGGCTGGCATGGCAATGCGGCGCCAAATATCTTTGGTGAGAGACACTTTGAAAGTAATCGTTCCTCGCTGTGCCGCCGCCGCATCGAGTTCACCAAGAGCATTTTTCCATGCCGGGAAAACTGGACTGACTTCAGCCGCCCATCGCTGAAACGGGTGCTGCCCGGCCTCATCTTCCTCGGCATCGCTGTCCATACTGTGACTGTTTGTGGCCGGGAGCGCAGTCAAAAATGAGGTGTATGTTTCAGCAAAAACACGTTTATAGGAGGCGCAGGCGGCCAGTCCCCAAGGTGTAGCGATCATCCGCTCGATTTTCCAGCCTTTCCCGACAACCACCTCGCCTTGCTTGAGTTCGACCATGCCGAACATCTGCAGCAAGGCGATCTGATACATGCCAAGGAGGTACAGTAAGGATTCGTGCTCCTTGGCGACGAATTTTTTTGACTTGCGGCTGGGACGCAGGCGGTCCAGCAGGCGAACACGATAGTCGAACCCTGAAGCCGCAGAAAAGCCCGCCGATTCGCTGTCATCTTCCGAAAATCTCCACCAGGCTTCGAGCAATGTGAAATAGCGCTCACTCGGATTCAGGGCCTGCCAGCGTTGGCGCAGCGCAGCATCGACAACCATCCGGGAAGTGCTCTGGCTGCGGTCGATCCTGACCAGATGGCTGTAGCGCAACAGCAAGTGCAACGCATCGACATGCGGAAAAGAAATCTGCCGACCGCGTGAAAAACCGATATTGCCCGGTTCGACCAGACGGGCATTGATTTCCGGCAATTTGGCAAGATTGAACTCCGACGACTTGGGTGACACCGGCACGCCTTCCGTGCCGATGAAATCGAGAATCATCTCGAAATCGCGCAAAATCGTACCCGGCAACTGAGGCGCAGCGGCTGTTTCCACCATGACGACGCGTTCAGCTTCGGTTAGAAATGTTGATTTTTTCATAAGTTCGCTCTGTTTGCTGACAAGTCATTTCAGGAAAAAATCTCACTACCGACTCGCGATATCCGGCTTACATCCCCCTGCCGGTTTTGATCATTTGAGTCACTGCACGCGCCAGGGGGGAATCGGCCAGCCCGGACGCGACATCGGCAGTAACTGCGGCTTGCCGGGTTTGCCCCTGGACAAGTTGATGCACCGCCCGGCGCGTCAGCGCCTGCGCCTGCCGCTCGGCACGGCGTGAAAGCGAAAAATCAGTGCCGCAACGGCTGCATACCTCGGCCTGGCCCAAGCGCGCGCGGCACGCCGGGCAACGTTCCATTTGCGCCATGGGCACCATCAGTTTTCGAGGTAATAGAGCACGTCGGCCAGCGACGCCATGGCTTGCAGCAGTTGCGCATCGTCGTCCTCACCCGCATCAGACATGGCATCGCGCACGGCCTCGATGTTGTCGATCAGGTCTTCCCGGTCATCGGCACCCGCAGTCTTGAGCAGGCGCTCGGCCTTTTCAACCAAAGCCAGCGCCTCCACCTGGTGGCGGCGCTGCGCCAATGGAAGTGCAGCGGTCGGTGCATCCGTCTCGGAGGTATCGACCTCATCGTCAGGCCCGAAATCGTCGGCAAACATCGAACTGATGCGCTGGCGCGCCTCGTCGAGCTTGCCGTCCTGGAAGCGCGAGATGGCGTTGTCGATGGTGATGGTGAATTCCAGCCCGCTTTTCTTCTCGCTCGCCCGCACCTGTAGTATGCCGTTGATATCAATCGAGAAGTCGATCACGATGGGGTTGCCCGCTGGCACCTGGCGCAGGCCTTCGACGACAAATTGGCCGATTTCGATGTTGTCCAGTGCATCCGGCGCTTCACCTTGATACACCGTAACTTCGACCGCCTCCTGGTTGTCGAACATGGTGTAGAACACCTTGCCGTGCGAGGCCGGAATTGGCGTGTTGCGTCGAATCAGTGGCACAAAACAGTGAGGATACTCCCGCCCGCCAAGCTCGGCCACGGTGCTGGTGCCAAAGGTATAGGGCGTGACGTCGATCAGCACGGTGGGCGTGGTGCCGCCCGCGATGATCTCGCCCTGAATCGCCGCGCCCATGGCCACGCACAAGTCAGGATCAATTTCACCGTGCGGCAAGATGCCGGTGAGCGCCTCCAACAGGCGCGCCACCATCGGCGTGCGCGTCGCACCGCCGACCAGCAGCACCTCGTCAAGCGCAGAAACTGCCAGTTTGGCCCCCGACAATGCCACATGCACGGCATCCATGGTTTCATGAATGTACGGCTCGATCATGGCCTCGTATTCGTGGCGTGAAATTTCGAGCGACAGGTGAACCGGTGCGCCGTTTTTCTCGTACAGGAACTCCTCCGCCAGCGTGGCATAGGGGTGGCTTGAGAGCGCAATCTTGGCGGCTTCTGCAGCGCGGTGCAGGCGCGCCATGGCAATCGGCGAGGCCACTGCGGTGGCATTGTCGATGCCGTGGGCGGTGTTCAAGTGCTCCAGCACAAAGTCAACGATGCAGCGGTCAAAATCGTCGCCGCCCAGGTGATTGTTGCCGTGACTGGCCAATACCTCGACCACGACGCCCTCCATGTTCACCACCGACACGTCGAAAGTGCCGCCGCCCAGATCGTAAACCAGCGCCTTGCGTGTCTGAGTGCCTACCTTAGAGCCGGCCTGCGCACTGTGGTGCGCGCCATAGGCCAGGGCCGCAGCGGTCGGTTCATTGAGGATGCGCACCACCTCCAGCCCGGCGATTTCACCGGCTTCACGCGTGGCCTGCCTTTGCGCATCGGAAAAGTAGGCCGGCACGGTGATCACCGCCTTGCTGACGGCAACCCCCAGATGGGCTTCGGCAATTTTCTTCAGGCGCAGCAAAATCATGGCTGAAATTTCTGGCGGACTGTATTGCTTGTCGCCCAGCGCCAGGTGGGTGGCCTCGCCCATGCGCCGCTTGACCGAGCGAATCGTCCGTTCGGGGTGAAGCACATACTGGTTGCGCGCGGCAGCACCCACCAGCAAAACGTCGTCATCGCCCAGACCGACCACCGAGGGCAAAATTGGCACGCCTGGCACGCCCGCCTCGATGTCGAGGATCTCGATCCGACCGTTTCTGACCACCGCAATTTCCGAATTGGTGGTGCCCAGGTCAATACCAACAATGATTTCACTCATGATTCAATTTCCTTTTTATTAACAATAACTTCTGCCAGACGCAACAGTTCTTCGTCGCGCGTATAGCCCCGTCTTGCCTCACTGAGCACCTCACCCGGCGGGCGCTCGGCCAGCCATTCAACGCCAACGGCACGCATGGTATGGGGGTCGAGGCGGCCGCCGACGGCTTCAAGCGGGCGCACGCGCCGCTCTGCGAGCAGGTCGTCGATGCGCCGCAGCGTCAGCGCAATGCCCGCGCTCAAGCCCTGCACAACTTTGGTTTCTTTACTTGCCAAGCGGGCGAGAAAGCCAGGCTGGTAGGCATCAGATACGCCGACGGCGGCGGCGATCCGGTCCCGCACATCGAGCACATCGAGCAGCAGACGCCTCTCGGCCTGGCGCAGCGCAGCCCCTTGCGCTTCACGGGCGCGATCCAGGTCGTGCGTGAGGCGCTGGTTTTGCGTGCCCAGCAATTCGGTCAGTGCGCGCATCTCGTCGAGCGCGGTTTTGAACTGGCGTGCCTCAACGCGAACCTCGTTGCGCAGTACTGCCAGCTCGGTGAATAACAAGGCCAGGTTGACCGGTGGCTCGTTTTCTTGTGGCTCAGCCGCCGTGCCATCACCTGGCTCCCAGTCGTCCAGGCAGGCCCGGAATTCATCAATCAGGCGATCTTTGGTTTCAGCGTCCATTTTGGTTTCAGCGTCCAATACTGCCGCCTTTCAGCACGCGCAGCAGCGTTGCCGTGTCGGCGCGGCGCGGGGCAAACCCGCTTTCCAGCAGATGCACCATCCCCTCCAGGGTCGGCGGCTCTTTGTCAAAAAGGTCGTTGGCGACGCGCAAGCGATGGGTTGCCAGCGCATCAAAGGCCCGGCGCAGAGCCGCAAAACGCTCTGCATCGCGGTCGGGCGGACAAAGCTGAACTTCGCGAAGGTAGGCGGCGCGCACGGCCGCATCGTCGGCATCGCGGGCAATGCCAAGTACCTGATAGGGATTACTCATCGAACAGATTTCCTTGCCCTTGGACGGGCGTTTGGGGTTTGACGATTTTTGCCGGGGCGGTAGGCGCTGGTGCAGAAAAACCATCGGTAATCTCTGCGACAATAAGATCGATAATGCGGCGTAGAAATGCCTTACGGTCGCCGGCACATTCCTGCTCGACCTGCCGGACCAGCGCATCGCCCAAATCACGACGGGCATTATTCAGGAAAGCCTTGCCGCCGTCGTACTTGATCGATTCTTCGAGTACATTCCGCAGCACTGCGGGGTTCAGGTTCGGCAAGACAAAAGGCGAGGCTTGATCACCCGGAAAATCCAGCTTACCAAAATCGGGATTCGGGTCATCGAGTTCAAACAGCAGTTCGATACGTGCAGCCAGTCGTGTATCGTTGCTCTGGTGCGCACGCTCTAGTGCTTTGTCGAGATCGTTGAAATCCTGGTCACTCTTGATCCGGCCATTTTTGCCAAATCTGGCAGCCACCGCGTGGTAAACAAAAATTAGTCGATCGGGCCAGCGCTTGCGGCCGGCGTTGGCGAATTTTTCCGCCAGATCGTGCTCTTTATGGCGCCTGAATGCTTCGCACAGGCGCACGCACGCGTCGGCATCCAACGCTTGTGCTGCGGCCATTTTGGCGATTGCCTTGCGCCAGGGCAGCAAGGGGTCCAGACCCTTTAGAATGGGAGGCTCTTGCTCCATCACCTGCGTCAACTCCAGCAGGTCGGCGTGCGTCAACGCTTTGCTCGTGTCAATACCAGCCTCGCCCAGGAGCAATACGGACGTTGTCAGGCCAACATGTGGAAAGGTTCCCTGCCCCTCGTGCAGCAAGCGCCAGCCGGCTGCCAGCCCGCCACCCCAGGTGGTGACGGCCAGTTTGGCCAGACGTGAACGCTCAGCCCTGCCCGCCGGTTCGGTCCACGCCTGCAGCAGGTACATGCGGCCCTGGTCGGTGGCCGATGTCAGCCAGTTCGCCGCCTCACTGATTTCCTTTTTTGCCGCATCGAGCTTGTCAGCCCCAATCTGTTTGACGGCGTGCGACAAGTGCGCGTTGCCAACCCGCGCGCGCACCTTGCGGTTCAGCGGATCAAGTTCCAGCAGGCGGCGCGCCGCTGCGGCGGCCTTCTTGAAGGCACCGCTTGCCAGGGCGATTTCAACGGCCTCGGTCAGCAGCGCAACATCATCGGGAAAGTGGCTTAACCCGGCATCGAGTTGATCGCGCGCGTTTTTCAGGTTGCCATTGTTACGCCAATACTGAACCAGCCGAACGTGCACACTGCAGTCCAGCGGGTCGAGCGCCAGGCTACGCGTCAGCATGTCCACAGCGTCCTCGTCGAGAACACCATCGCTCGACAGGTGTGCAGACGACAGCGCTACGTGGCGCAGGATCAAGGCCGCGCGCAAATGGT
Source organism: Propionivibrio sp. (assembly GCF_049316945.1). GTDB lineage: Bacteria > Pseudomonadota > Gammaproteobacteria > Burkholderiales > Rhodocyclaceae > Propionivibrio. The sequence continues at coordinate 26,540 of NZ_JBMOJE010000044.1, forward strand.
CATCGGGGCAGCCGTTGTCCTCTACCAGATTGGTGGCATCAAACCAGTGTGTTTCGGCGTGGTCCCATTCGCCCTTTAGCTCGACCGCCAGCGCCGTCGCGCACTCCTGGTCTGCCGCCGTGGGGTTGCCAAAGAGACGCGGACTGGCGCAACCCCGGCGCTCTGCCCAAGGTGCCAGCCATTGCCATGCCTGCCTCGCCAGCGCATTCGGCAATTCCCGCGCATGCCTGAGTACCAGGTCAAACAAGGCGTGGGGTGCCAAAACTGCAGAGGTGCCGGCCTGGGCCGCCAAACTCTGCAGCAAGGGCGCGACCGCCTGCGGGCAGCCCATCAGATCAAGGGCCATGGTTTGCTGGGCGCTATTGAGACGGGCCCAACGCTGCAAACGCTCAGGCCCGGCCACAAGCAGCGTGCGCAAGGGTGCCGCCAGCGACTCAAACGGGCTGTCGAGCGGGATGCGCTCAATGGCTGCGCGCGCTGCATCCTGATCGGTCTCGCACAGCACCATCGCCTTGAGCAGGGTTCGCAGGTCACGGTACGGCGAGCGAAATGAAATCCCGGCCAGCGCCGTTTCCAGTGCGGCTGCGTCCTTGCTGCTGTAGGCCGCAAGCGCCGCGAGAGCGAGCGGGCGGTGCTGCAGCAGTAGCGACTCAGCGGGCAGCCGTACAGTGGTCGCCGGGTCGGTGGCCAACAGGGCCGGAGCCAATCGGGCTTCCAGCGCGGTCAGTTGTTCATCATCTCGCTGACCATCGGGCGCGGTGCTAGCGGCTCGGCGCGCCGCCAGATGGCCCAGCACATCGGCAACACGACCGTCTGCAATCAGCCAACCCACATAGGGGCCGTCCCAAAGCGGCGTGGCGCAGAGCTCAGCACGACTGCGCCAAAGCTCAATCGCCTCTTTCAGCATGCCTTTGTCAGCAAGCCCTTGGGCCCGGCCACTGTAGGCGTCTGCCAGGCCGGCAATCCATTGCGGACGCCGTTCGCTCCTGAGCAGCGCCTTGAAGCAGGCAACGGCATCGCGGTAGCGGCCTTTTTCCAGATGGACAAGCGCAGTACGCTCTTGCACATCGCTGGCAGCAACCGTGGCCAACGACTTTTTGACAGGGGGTTTTGGTTTGCGGGACATAAAGTTGGAATACCTGGATGTTATTGATGAGGCCTTGGGTGCGTCGAATGATGATCAAATTGATAGGCGAGCGCCATTATTTCACATTGCCGACCGTGTTCGCTACAGTTCAGCCCCTATCAACCAGTTGCTTGCCAAAAGAGCTTGACGGACTCGTTGTCACAAAGGCAACTGGTAGCGTGTTTCCATTCATCCTGAAATACTCAATTGAAACCTCTTCAAATAAAGCACCCAGCAGCAAGCTACGGGTATTAACGGCGCATTTCAAGCCGATGACTTTCAGCCAGCATTCGCCCCAAGGAGCGGGGAATTGAACCCGCAGAGATTAAAGGGTCAGCATCGCATTTGTTCCCGCGAAAAATGAATTCGATACTGCCCCTTTAGCTCAGACCCCTTTAGCTCAGAATTACGGAGGCAAGAGCCTGGCCTTGAAGACTCATCGGTTCATCTGACATAGCTGTCCTATTGAGAGGCCCAACGTCAAATTCAGCGGTGAGCGAAGCGAGTCCGCTGCAATGCAGTGCTAGGCAGATTTTTTGGATTGACGGGGGGGGGGGCCAAAACCTGGATGCCAGCCGCCTTCAGTCTGGCCTCGCCACGTTGTATCTCTTCGAACAATGCGTCCAGATTGTTGCCATACTTGGCACCAATCGCGTCCTTGATGGCATGGACTTCCATCATGATTTCGTCAGTCATCGTTATTTCCTCCAAGAAGTTCCTCGGGAGTGCATATGATCGGGAGGAACAATCCGAATTGCTCAAGATACACGGCGATCTTTTCCTGAATCACTGGATTAGCAATGTGACGGCAATTCCAGGTAAGTAGAAAATCAACGTGATGCAGTGTCGAAACAGCAATATGAAGCGCATCCTCAATCGCCTTGGCGGGAATGATGGCTTGCTCAATAAATGATTCTGCCAAGCGAATCATATCTTTCGTTACAGCGAGTACGGATATCCCCTCAAGTGCCGCGAGCCTTTTCTGCGCTGCCTCCGGATTGCCAGCAGAACACTCTTGCCAGACTGACTGGGAAACAAGAAGTTCATAGTCCGAGCGTAGCTCCCACCAAGCCAGAGTGATTTGCTGATGGGCAGCACCAATAATGGTTTTGCTGGGGCGTGCCGTCAGATAACTAATGACGGAGGTTTCAACGTAGATTTTGCGCTTCATAATTTCCGCCTTGGTTCAGATAAACCGTGGTCCCCTAATTCGCTACCCTAATTCGTCCTACTCGCATTCCACGGGGCATATTCACCTTGGGTGCCATTCAAATTGCCAAACCCGCCGTCTTTAATGCGGCCGCGACCAGATCGAGCGGAAGCAAGAGCGACAATGGCGCATCAAGCAACGGCAGAGCACCATAGCTGGCATACCAGGTGGCGGCCCGCTCGTTTTTGGCGTCAATCAACAGGGCAGTGCCACCGACTTCTGCTGCAACACGCAGGCAACGACGCCCAGCCGCCAAGAGTAGCTGGCCTCCCAGACCCTGTCCTTGCAGGTCGATACAAATCGCAAGCCGACCCAACCGATAGGCGCCAATGTCGTAACGACCAAGACCGCGACGCGCCATCTCGGGTGTCCGTGCATATTCTACCGACGCAGGGCTTAGGCTGTAGTAGCCATAGACCGTTTCCCCGTCGTTGTCATCAATGGCCAGAAAAGTTTTCGCCGCACCGCGCTCATGGCTTTGACGGGCGTAGTCCTGCAAAAACGTGTTTAGTTCAGGCTGTCCACAATCGAAGCCAATTCGCTTGTGTTTTTTGGCGATGGACTCCTCATGCCATGGAGGTAGCGCCATGATTAGGCAGGCAATGCATGTGCAGCCGCAATGAGGCGCGCGTTCGGCAGAGGTGGATTCTCCAGCAACTCCAGCACACGCAAACTGTCACGCTCCGACAGCATGACACGCTCGGCCTGCTCAATGACCACCTCGGCGGCGAGTAAAGCGTTGCGCAAGATAAAGTCGGTCAGATCGGTATGCTCCAAGGCAACGGCGCGCATGATCCTAGCCTTGTCAGCGGGACGAATGCGCAGGGCTACCCGACTATTGTTTTCAACGGCTGCTCTCGGCATGGTGGATCTCCTTTTTTGTACTCATTGAAACTGTACGCTATTTAACGGGTTTGTCAAAACCGTATCAGCACCTCACGAGCATCATCTAATCCTCACTGGCCAGCCACCAGCGCCGATAACGCCGCCTCGACCCAGCCAAACCCGATCCGCTCCTGCTCAAGGCGCAGATTCCGGCCGATCCGGTTGTCGCGCAGATCATCGTAGAGTGCGCTCTCGTCTGCCGCCAGGCGGGGCAAGTCGATAGTCCGAGCGCAGCTCCCACCAAGCCAGAGTGATTTGCTGATGGGCAGCACCAATAATGGTTTTGCTGGGGCGTGCCGTCAGATAACTAATGACGGAGGTTTCAACGTAGATTTTGCGCTTCATAATTTCCGCCTTGGTTCAGATAAACCGTGGTCCCTAATTCTCATACCGGCTCCGTTACAAATAACGCTGCAATATTTCCTGTTTGCGTGCTGACGACGCGGCGACAACGACCTGCGCCTCGGAAATGGCACGTTCCAGGGCTTCGATTTTGACGACGAAACGCTGCTGTTCGGCCAGTGAAGGTTTCGGCACCTTGATATTGCGCATCACCGTGGCGTTGATGTTGGCTTGGTTGATGGCCTTGGATGCCTTGCCTTTTGCTTCCTTCTGGAAGGCTTTTGAGTTCATCATCTGCGTCAAAAACAGCGGCAGAATCTGCGCGGTATCGGGCACGACACGCACGAGGTAGGACGCAAAGCAATAATTCCCTTCAAGATCGAACAAGCCGGTCTTGCCGACATGCTCAATGCTGTTGGTGCGATTGAAGAGCACGTCGCCCCGGTTAAGTTTGTACTTGGCGAATTCCTCGCTTGAGATATCGGCGCATTTCATTGAGCCGCCATCGAACATCCGCCCACGAACGATTTCGTTCATGCGAAAAATCTTGTAGCCGACGTTGGCCTCGTTCATTTTTTCCGAAAGACCGTATTGCACGGCAAGAGCGAGTTTGTCGATGGCCTCATGCAGAGCGGTGGAAACGTAGATGGCATCAACCCTGGCCGCGATGTCGGCTTGGGCGTTGGCGATACTGGCTTGGGCGGCAGTTACCTCTGAATCGACGGATTCGCATTCGGAGACGATTTGCTGCTGACACTTGATAGACGGTAAGGGAATTTTTGTTTCAAGATAGCGTTGTAAATCAAGATTTTTGAGCCCACTGGAACCCGTTTGGAGCGCAAACGTCGAACCAATCTGCCAGTAATAGTTAAGCCACTCGTGAAGGTAGTAAGGATTCAGGCTGTCGTTTACAGTCCGAACACGCGCCGTGAAATTGGAAAACGAATAACTGCCTGATATCTCGTTGAAGATCACAACCCTACCTACTGCCTGCGTTTCGCTCCCTCCAGATTTTTCAATGACAATATCGCCTTTCTTTAGGCTACGAGATGCGAATTGCTTCTCTTCCACCTCTATTCGGGCAACGTCGTTTAAGTCTAGTTTTCCAGTCTTTGTGAAATTCGTATTTCGAATTACTTGGACAGAACGAAAAGGCGGTTTTTTCCCTGTCCATAGACCACCAATCGTTTCAACGTGATCGGCAAGTTTCACAAGCGGCCATTTACTTTGGATCGTAGTAGTTTTACGCACGGCGAGCGCGATCTGTTTCTCAAACGCCACCCGCGAAAAATCGAGCATATCCACCAACCGCGCCATGCTCACAAACTCGCTCAAACTCGCCGGAATCGCGGGCAGGGTGCCATCAAAGTTATCGGCGATGCAGCGATTGAGTTTGGCGGCATTGCGCCGATCCGTTTCGTCGTAGAGAGGCGTCAGATGATGGCCGTGCGCATCCTTGATCAATTTGATGCCTTGGTCGCCCTTGGCACCGCTCCAACCATAACCGAGAAACTGTTTTTGCGCCTTGCTGTCGGTCGGGCTCTTGAGGATCAACACCGGATTGGGCTGATCCGAGGCCATCACGAAATAGTAGAGCTTGTCGCGCTCAATGGCCTGAACGAAGGCGAGGAAACGTTTACCGAGTTCGTCCACCTGTTCCTCGTGTGCCTTGGCCTTGAAACCTTTCTGCTTTTTCAGGTTGACGATTTCGCTGCTGGCGTCGAACGCCTTGCGGTAGGCGCTGAAAGTCTCTTGTTCCAGTAACGAGGCCGCAGGCTGGCCGCGCAACAGCGTTTTGTAGTCGTCGGCCTGAACGCCGATATGGGCGGCGTAATGCTCGATCAGGTGTTCATCCTTATAAATGACTTGCTTGCGCTTGTTGTTTTCGCAACCTCTGAACCATTCGTCCACGCGCTCCCGGTAGTGCTCGGCAGTATCCGGCGCCGTCGCCTTACGGCGCAGAAACAGGGTAACGGTGTTGGTGCCGGTCTCGCCGAAGGTGCCGCTGCCAAATTCGGCAATCGCCACGATGTCAAAATACTGCAAAAGGATTTCACGGGTCTTGACGTAGGTGTTGCCGCCATTGGAAAGAATGCTCGATGGCAGGATGATTGCCGCAACGCCGCCCGCCTTGAGCAATTGCCTGGCGCGTTCGATGAAAAATGCTTCGATGCTGTTGGCGGTTTCCAGGTCGCCAATGGTGTCGGTGAGACTGTAGGCGGCGCGCTCTTCTTCCGACAAGGTTTCGAGGAAGCCGCGCACGCTATAGGGCGGATTGGCTACCAGCAGATCGAAGCTGTTGTCGTGAATTTCAGGGAACGCGGCATGTTTTTTAACCAGTGCATCGCCATAGCAAATCTTGATTTCCTGCTGGCCGTACATGAAGGCCGACACTTTGGCGACTTTGGAAAGGCGGTATTCCTTTTCAATGCCGATGATCGCCTGGTGGTAGTCGGCGAGATTGGCGTCGGAGGCGATCAAGGGGTTGAGTTGCCGCGCCAGTTCGGTGAGAAAGTGGCCGGCACCGCAAGCGTAGTCGATGGCCTTGGGCGGCGCGACCTGGCGCTTGACCAGCGTTTCCAGAGGCAGGCTCATGAGGATGAAGCGGCAGATCGGCATGGGGGTAAAGTACTGCCCCTCGCTTTGTTTGACACCCTGGTCGAGAAAGCCCTCGAACAGGTCACCGAGAAACTGGTTGTGGCCGCTGGTTTCGGTAAGCCGGATGTCCTGCCACATTTGCAGGATTTTCAGCAGCACATCGGCGTTCTGATAGAACAACTTTTCGTTATGGACGTCGATCAGCGAAAAATCGTTGTTGGTGAAAAACTTCTGTTGCAGAAAAAGCTGCCAGACGGCTTTCTGGGTTGCGTCGGGGTTTTGCTTGATGAATCGCATCGCGTTGTGCACGGCGCTTTGATCGATGTAGGTAATGGATTCGCCGAGAAACTTGCCCATGCCCGCCTGATAGAGCTGTTGCAGACGGTCGAGCAGTTCAAAGTGGGTGTCATAGGCCACGCCTTTCCAGTAAAACTTGAGCTCATGTGGGTTTTCGGTTTCGTCGACCAGCTTGCACAGGAAGAGGTTGACCAGCTTGTCAAAGGCGTTTTCACGGCCTGAGACATTGTGCTGGCGCAGGATGGTGGCGAATTCGTGGTATTTCTTCTGCTGGTCGGTCGCTGAGATGGCTTGCAGATCGTCCAGTGAGTATTTGTCCTTGCCGATGTGGTACGGCTGGATGTTGCCCTCGAAAATTCCTTTGGTGGTGTAATCAAGCTTGTAGGTATCGCGCCAGACGGCGAAACGTTCCTTGACATCGGTAACGCTTTTGAAACTCGTGAAGCGTGGGTTGTCGGCAAGATATTTGTCATTGTCGCGGTGGGCGATAACGTGACTGATATAGGTAAGTGCACCGCCGTCGAAATCCGAGGCATACAGGCTCAAAAACTGTGTTTCGCTGATTTGCTGGGCGTAACTGAAAAGCTGGTCTCCGTCTTGAAGCGTCTTGTTCCAGGCTTTCTTGAATTCACTGCCGGCTGTCTTGCATTCGATGATCAGGAGAGGTTTTTTAGCGTTGTCCTTGATCAGGATGTCGGCACGCCCTCCACTGGCGCCGTGACCGACCTTCCATGCGGGCTCAAGCTCGATATGTTCTGGCTTGTAGCCTTTTTCAAGCAGGCGATGCACGCATTCAAGAACGACAAAATTCTCGCTGGACAAGAGGTTGCACGTCTGTTTCTGATTAACGATCAAGCCTTCGGGGTAGGTGATTTCTCCTTTCGAGAAATTCACCTCAAGCGTTGCCGCACCGATAGTTTTTCTGTAAGTCGAGGCGTGCTTTTGAAAGCCCAGAAAGGCAAGCAGTTCAGGCAAGTTTTCTTTGGTGATCATTAGCAAAAGCTCATCATTTTTTTGTTTTCTGGATTTGTTGAATCTGATTGTGAATGTCGGCCAATGCTTTTCCCTTGCTCCTTACTTATCCGATGGGCACAAGTGCACCCGCCAGGCGGAATTTTAGCCAAATCAGGCGGGGGCGTTGTGGCGAGCGCCATTGCGCACCTCTGATCAATTCGACATAAGCCTTGTATTGTATCAATGACTTGCTGGGAGCGACGAGCTATCTGAGAGGCATCTCCCTGAAAGCACCAGGTCTGGAAGCCAATGAATACGGGCATCTCCAGCATGCCTGCTGCAGCAGCCCTGCAGTCCCGCAGGTCGGGTTAGCGTAGCGTAACCCGACATTACCGCCCGTAATAAGGTATCCGGCTCCTGTGTCGGGTTACGCCCGTTGGGCTAACCCGACCTACAACTTCAAGGCGCTGCCGCAGGAAGCAGTGCTTGTGCCGCTTCAAGCAGCCCGGCCCGACGCTCTTCCGGCAGCATGACGAGACCATCGACCAGCCATTCGAGGCTGGCATTGGGGATCAGCTTGCTGGCGTCGACCAGGTCGCTGGCCAGCGCCAGCGTCGAGGTTGCGGAATCGTCAAGCACATGGCGTGCAGCGTTCGAGCTGGTTCGGGTCAGTTGGGCGCGTAGCGACTCGGAACCGCGCAGGAGTTGTAGCACCAGGGCCGGCAGCTTCCAGCGCTCGGCGCATTGCTGGGTCAGTTGCTTGAAGGTGAAGCCACAGGCTTGTGTTTGTGCCTGCGCGCTGCGCTGGGCCCGCCCGGAATTCAGCTCGTCTTCGGCTTTGAGCGGGATATCAGCTGCATAGACCCAGAGCAGCAGATCGCCAGCACCGGCCAGCAAGGCGGCGACGGCAACTTCTTCCGGATTGAGGTCCATGCGACCGGTCGCCCAGACCTTGGCGATCTGTGCGGCGGCACGGGCGCGCGCTTCGACGGCCAGCAGGCCTTTGTTGTCTTCGTCGACTTCCGGGCTGGAAAGCAGCAGTTTGCGGAATTCATCGACGCCGAGTTGCATGATGGCGGCCAGCGCGGTGGTCGTTTCATGGTCGAGCCGATGTGATTTTCGGCGCTCGGCCTCACGCAGCAGGCACAGGCAGAGCAGCGGATCTTGCAGGACGATGTCCGAGAGATCCTTCGGCGCAAGCATTTCGCCTTCGGCTGCTTCAAGCTGCGCCAGCATCAGCTTGGAGCGGCGCATGACCGGCAGCGCCTGGTTTTCGAAGTAGGCGGCCCACTGTCCGACGCCCCATCGGCTTTTCCATGAATCCATGTGAATTGTTAACCCACTTAGGAACGGCTACGAAATAACTTCCCGATTTTATCTTCTCACCTGCATTGATCGCGCAATCCAGATGATCACCAAAGCAGAAGCACGACACTGCCATCGATTCGCTTCGGCAACAAGCTGAATAAGGAATCATCGCTGAAAGCCGCGTCGATAGGCGTTCTACAACAATGACGCCAGAAGAGTCAATGAATACGCCACTCTTCAGGCACGCATGCTGTAGATTCCCTACCCATGAGCCCCGCAGTCCGCTGTTCGTAGGGGCACGGCGCGCCGTGCCC
>NZ_JBMOJE010000045.1:0-35299 GCF_049316945.1 Propionivibrio sp.
AGACCGAACGTAATAGCGCAAACTTGATATGTTTATTTATTTACGCCGCCTAAGCGGCTGACGAACCTGAATCCGGATGAGTGCATGCTGGCCGGTCTGGTACATGATCTGGGTGCCTTTTACATGATATATCGTGCTGCGCAGTACGCCGAATTGCGCATGCGTCCAGATACGGTATCCCATCTTGTCGCGCAATGGCACGAGAGCGTCGGTTCGAGCGTATTGAATTCGCTGAGGATGCCCGCGGCTATCGTAGAGGCGGTGAATGAACTCGATGAAAAGCGGCCTATCCCCATTACTTTGGAAAATATGAACGATGTCGTGTACGTGGCCAACCTTCTTGCCGGAGATGGCGGCGAACTTGTTCAGCCAGAACGGAGCGGCAATGTAAATTCGGCACTTGACGCCTATAGAACATTGAGTGCTGATATCCGGGCGCAGATCATGGAAATGCGTACGGTATATGATTCGTATGGAGCTTGCGAAAGGGACGGGGCATTATCGTCTTCGGCCACGTTGAGCGATTCACCCATTCCGGGGTAGTCTCATATCCATCTACAAACCGGCAATGGAGATTTTCCTGGCATTGCCGGGGGATCGTTTTTTTATCTTCAAACCAATCAAAACAAGGGCTTGTATTCCAAAAATCCAGGCTGCCGAGCGGCAGATCATGGCTGGAATTTACGCGACAATCTTCACCAGAGCCCGTCAGATGTTTGCTATGAAGTTACCTGAACAGCCTGGCTCTCTCCAACGGGAGAGGGAGAAAACCCAAGCCGTTGAGTTAATCTGTTGATGCTGGCGAGGCAATGGTTGCATGATGGCCTTGGTCACAGGCTTTTTAATTTTTGATCCTGCAGAAAAAATCTTCCGCTGCATCCAAACGTAATTTTCAAAGGATGCTCGCCATTATGGGAACCATTCATAGCTTCATGCAGGCCAGTAAAGATGGAAAAACGTTCGAGAACGTTTTAGTCTCGTTCAGGTGCCGCTGGGCTACGAATACATCCCCTATTTTTCTGACCCAGTACCACACTCCATCTCGCAAATACGACGACTTTTTGACGGTGGCAGGGGTTCCAAGTTATACGGCATATCATCAACAGATTAACTCAACGGCTTGGAGAAAACCTGCTCCCTCTTCAGCGGGTGCGCGGCAGCGCCGTGAGGGCCAGCGGTCATGCCGTGCGTATACAAACCTTCCAAGCTGACTGGCTGCTCGACAAGCGCACCGCGTTCTACGCCGAGGAGAGAGGCGGCGGTGACCATGTTGCGCGTGTACTGCTCGTGCCCCGGGGCGTCGGCGATGATGTATTTGCGTGTGCCGGTGGTGAAGTAGGGGTCAGACTCCATCGGTTTTTGGTTTAAAGAACTAAAAGCGGATCAATGGAGTCTGACCCCACTGATCTCTACCTCTTCTACCTCCAACGGCCGGCCCAATAGGTTTCGTTTAGGTATCTTGTCCGTCATCGCTTGCCTCTCCAGGGGATTTAACCCCGTGCAGCAAGATTCGTTCCACTTCGGTTATGCGCTATTACTTATCCACTTGGGTGGCCGGCACTTCAACCGCCGCTGCCGGTCTGTTCAAAGCGCCCTGATTATTTGATGGGCGGGCGTTTCCTTTGCCAAAAGGAAAAATTATTGAATCGACGATTTGTGAAGGTGAAACTGAATAGGGGCTATCAAGGCGCTCACGGGATTGATGGCATATCCCGGCTCCCAAGTAACAAAGTTATTTCGCCATGAAACAGTCGGCTTCTTTCTTACGAGTTATCGCTGGCGCGATTCGCCAATAATCGTCGCTGGGACGCCGGCAACAATAGCGTAGTCCGGCACGTCCTTCGTCACCACAGCCCCTGCACCCACTAGCGCTCGAACGCCGATAATGACGCCCGCCACGATTGTCGCGTTTGAACCGATGGATGCTCCCTTCCGCACCACGGTGGGGATTACTTCCCAGTCGGCCTCGTTCTGAGGGCTGCCATCCATATTAGCCGCCCGTGGAAAACGATCATTCGTGAACATCACACCGTGGCCAACGAACACCTCATCTTCGATAAGTACTCCCTCGCAGATAAAAGTATGTGATGATATTTTACAGCGGGCACCAATCGTCGCGTTTTTCTGTATCTCGACGAACGCTCCGATCCGCGACTCATCTCCGACGGTGCAGCCATAAAGATTGACTAGAGAATGGTGGAAGACCTTGACATCTTTCCCTAGGCGTACAGATTCGGCGATGGGCATGCTGGGCACCTACTGTTTCTGATAAGTAAATTTATATACAAGCAAATAGCGAGCCAATAAAAAAACATCCCTTTTTATCATAAGCTTGCTGTCACTAGCTGGAGCAGTGATGTTAAGTAGGTGTAAAATTTTCCGACAGAAAACCGGCTTTTTTATTGGCAAATACCGATTTTTTCTGTTGCAGTAGTTGTTACCGATAGCCAAGGTCAAGGAAGACCTCCGGGGCTTGCAACTCACCCGTTGCCTCTTTGTAGGGGCTGAAGCCTCTGGTACAGAGGGTTCTGAAAGGAACTTGGCGAACATGCAGGCCGTAATGCGAGTGAACACTGAGCAGGCCTCGAAAAGATCAATGTGGAAGCCGACCCAACTCAATTACGGGGAAGGCCGCCGTCACAGGTGAAGAGAACGGAAACCGCAGCGTTGATTTCACCGGGGAAGCGGTGACGGCATGCATGGAAGAAGAAGGCAGACGCAACACGGGAGACCCTGTCTCCTGGCTGCACGTGAGGCCAACCGGACGCCCGTGAGGGACAGGCTGTGCGAGGCAGGGTGGCGGATAGGCCCGTATTACCGCTGAAACCGGGTAATGCCGGTGGAAGCGAATCGATAGGGTCAGACTCCATCGATCAACCTAGTTGTAGTTGATTATCACCAGAATCATTCGAGTCTGGCCCTATCGATTCATGTATTTGACGTAAACTAGTTCTATCGTGACCATCAGTGCATCGAATTGGATGACCGCCCTTAATTGATTTTTCGCCATGGCGCTAGCCTGCAGCCCAATGGTAATTCCTGCGTAACGAATGGCTCGGTGACGGGTTTTCAATACCTGAAGAAGCGCATGAATATTGGCTCTCAGGGCACACGCTGGAAATTTCTGATGGGCGTTGCGAATCGAGTGTGCTTTGGTTGCGCTACGCTTTTGGTACAAGTTGCTGCCCAGCAACTTGTGACGATACCGCCGCTGCGCCGCTGGATTGTCGGCTTTGTGACAATCTGATCCGCCTACAAACCCAATAAAATCAGCGCACTAAAAGTGGCATCGCTCTTGCTAAATGTTCTTCATACCACTGGAGGGCACGATGAAAGCCAGCGAAATCCGGGCCTTGCTCGACGAGCCAGCCTGTAGCCACAATGCCAAGGAAAAATCCGGGTGCGCCCGACCGAAGCCGGGCGCCACGGCCGGCGGCTGTTCGTTTGACGGGGCGCAGATTACCTTGCTGCCAATCGCCGATGTCGCGCACATCGTGCATGGCCCGATTGCCTGCGCCGGGTCGTCGTGGGACAACCGCGGCACGCGCTCATCCGGAATCAAGCTGTACCGTATCGGCATGACCACCGATCTCTCGGAAACCGATGTGATCATGGGGCGCGGCGAGAAGCGACTGTTCCACGCCATCAAACAGGCTATCGACAGCTATTCGCCGGCCGCCGTGTTCGTTTATAACACCTGCGTTCCGGCGCTGGTCGGCGATGATATCGAAGCGGTTTGCAAGGATGCCAGCGAACGTTGGGGAACGCCGGTGGTGCCTGTCGATGCTGCAGGCTTTTACGGCACCAAGAATCTTGGCAACCGACTGGCCGGCGAAGCCATGTTCAAGCATGTGATCGGCACCCGCGAACCGGCGCCCGCCGCGCCCCGGGCTGATGGCTTGCCGACGTACGATGTCAATCTGATCGGCGAATACAACATTGCCGGCGAGTTCTGGCATGTCGCGCCGCTGTTCGACGAACTTGGCTTGCGCATTCTTGGCAACTTGTCCGGCGACGCGCGCTTCCATGAAGTGCAGACCATGCACCGCGCCAAAGTGAACATGGTGGTGTGCGCCAAGGCACTGCTTAATGTCGCGCGCAAGTTGCAGGAGAATTTTGCCATCCCGTTCTTCGAGGGCAGTTTCTACGGCGTGCAGGACGTCTCCAACGCCCTGCGCGATTTTGCCCGGCTGATCGGCGACCCGGATCTCGTGGCGCGCACTGAAACGGTGATTGCCCGTGAGGAAGCCAAGTCCAACGCCACACTGGAACCCTGGCGAGAACGCCTCAAAGGCAAGCGCGTGCTGCTCTATACCGGCGGCGTCAAATCGTGGTCCATCGTTTCCGCTTTGCAGGATCTGGGGATGAAGGTGGTGGCCACGGGCACCCGGAAATCGACCGAAGAAGACAAGGCGCGCATCCGAGAATTGATGCGCGAGGACACGAAAATGATCGACGAAGGCAGCCCGAAGGCCTTGTTGTCGACTTACCACGAATACCACGCCGACATTCTTATCGCTGGCGGTCGCAATCTTTACACCGCATTGAAGGCGCGCATTCCCTTCCTCGACATCAACCAGGAGCGCGAATTCGGTTATGCCGGTTACGACGGCATGGTCGAACTGGCCCGGCAACTGGCGTTGTCGATGGAAAGCCCGGTGTGGGCGGCGGTGCGCAAGCCGGCACCGTGGGCCAAACAGAGCGGCCCCGGCAGTGTGCTGGCGGCGTGAGTCCTGTGAAATATCAAGAATCCACCGCAGAGGCACAAAGGCGCAGAGATGACGCAAAGGACCCCCATGCTTTTAAAGGCTTTCTCTGCGAAACCTTTGCGCCTTTGCGCCTCTGCGGTGGGTGTTCAGGCATTTGTTCTCAGCCTCTGAGGAGAGAAAACCATGGCTGAAATCATTCACTCGAAGAAGGCGCTGGCGGTCAATCCGCTGAAGGTCAGCCAGACCATCGGCGCTTCGCTGGTCTTTCTCGGCCTTAACCGCTGCCTGCCGTTGATGCATGGTTCGCAAGGCTGCACGGCCTTCGGCAAGGTGTTCTTCGTGCGCCACTTCCGTGAGCCGATCCCGCTGCAGACGACGGCCATGGATCAGGTGTCGACGATCATGGGCGCCGACGAAAACGTCATCGAGGCGCTGCGCACGCTCTCCGAGAAGAGCAAGCCGGACATCATCGGCCTGGTCACCACCGGCCTCTCGGAAACGCAGGGTACCGACATCCACCGCGCGGTGCGCGATTTCCGCGTCGCGCATCCCGAGTTTGATCACGTCGCGGTGGTGCCGGTGAATACGCCCGATTACGTCAGTTGCATGGAAAGCGGCTACACGCTGGCCGTCGAAGCGTTGATCCAAACCCTGGTTCCGGAAAGCCAGAGTGTCGGAAAACGCCCGAAGCAGGTCAATGTGCTGGCTTCGGCAATGCTGACGCCCGGCGATATCGAGGCCATCAAGGACTGGATCGAAGCCTTCGGCCTGCGCGTCATCGTCGTGCCGGACATCGCTGATTCTCTGGATGGCCACCTGACCGAAGCCGAGTTTTCCGCGCTGACCATCGGCGGTACGCCTCGCTCGGAAATCGGGATCATGGGCGAATCGGCGGCGACGCTGGTCATCGGCCCGTCGCTGCGCAAGGCGGCGGAAATCCTGAAGACACGTACCGGCGTGCCGGACTACCATTTCGCCGGCCTGATGGGGCAGGATGATTGCGATGCCTTCACCCAGGTGCTGGCCGACATTTCCGGCAAGCCGGTGCCGGAGAAGATCGAGCGCCATCGCGCGCAGTTGCAGGATGCGATGGTCGACTGCCATTTCATGATCGGCTTCGCGCGCATCGCACTGGCCGCCGATCCCGATCTGCTCGGCATGCAGGCCCGCTTCCTGACCGGCATGGGCGCCGAGATCGTCAGCGCCGTCAGCCCGGCCAAGGCGGAAAGCCTGGCTAGCCTGCCGATTGCGAAAGTCATCATCGGCGATCTGGAAGACCTGGAAAAACAGGCGCGCAGCGCCGACGCACAACTGCTCATCGCCAATTCGCATGCCGTCGAAACGGCCCACCGGCTCGGCCTGCCGCTGCTGCGCGCCGGCTTCCCGCTGTACGACCAGGTGGGTGTTTTTGCCCGGACCTGGGTGGGCTACCGCGGTACGCGGCAAGCCTTGTTCGATCTCGCCAACCTGATACAGGGGCAACACCATGAACTCGAACCATATCGATCAATGTACTGGGATGACGAGCGGAACGAAAATTCGCGAAACAACGGAGGTAACGATGGATGTTCCGGCGAACAGCGTGTCATCGCGTCGTCTGCAGTTGGTCTGGTCCACTAAGCCGGAGCCGACTGCCATGATCAGGGTTGCCTTCGCCACCACCGACCGCCTTCGCGTCAATCAGCACTTTGGCGCGGCCGAAGGCTTTGCCGTCTATGAAGTGACGCCGTACAAGTCAACGCTGGTCGGTGTCGCCGAGTTTGCCGAAGAGAGCATGGACGGCAACGAGAACAAACTCGCGGCCAAGGTCGACTTCCTGGCTGGCTGCGCGGCGGTTTATGTGCTGGCCATCGGTGCCTCGGCGATCAAGCAGTTGACGGCCAAGGGCATTCAACCGATCCGCATCAACGAGGTAGATTCGCTTGAAGACCTGCTGCACGACATTTCGACGGGCGTCAGCGAGGGCGGTGTCGCCTGGATCGACCGCGCCATTGCCGCACAGGCCAAGGCCAACGGCAGCGACCGTTTTGCCATCATGGAAAAGGAAGGGTGGGAAGGATGAACGCAAAATTCATCGAACATCGCGGCATCGTGCAGCGCGTGGAGGGCGGCAAAGCCATCGTGGCCATGGAAACTTCCGGCTGCTCTTCCTGCAAGCAGGGCAGTAGCTGCGGCATCGGCAAGATGGCCAGCGGCCGTGCCGCTACCTTGCTCACCCTGCCGATCAGTGGCGACATCAAGGCCGGCGATCAAGTCAGCATCGTGCTGCCGGAAAACAGCGTCACCCTTTCCGCGCTCTTCGGCTATCTCTTTCCGGCCATGGCCATGCTCTTCGGCGCCTGGTTTGGCGCCACGCTGGATGGCAGCGACGGCGCCACGGCACTGGGCGCGATTGGCGGGTTTGTCGGGGCGCTGGCCCTGGTCCGCCTCGTCCTGCTGGTGGTTCCTGGCCTGATGCCGGCCCCGCAAATGATTCCCTTAGCAAACGATTCCAAACTTTCTCAACAGGAGTTCCACCATGAGCGTTGATCCCATCTTTGAAACTGATTTCGTCAAGGAAATGGCACGCCAGATGCGTGCCCTCGATACCTACGGCAGCTACGCCGGCTGGTCTGTCGAAAAAGTCCTCGACCCCTACGTGCTGACCAAGGAGCGCAAGGCCAACATCCCGCTGATCGGGGACCCGGACGACGAAACCATCTCTCGCGTCAAGGCTTTCTATAACGCCATTGCCGTGCTTATCGAGAAGGAGTGCAAGTTGCTCGCCGTACCGCTGGTGCATCTGACGCACGAAGGCTTTGGCCGGGTGCTGATCACCGTCGGCAAGCTGGTCGCCGTCGATCGTACGCTGCGTGACGTGCATCGCTTCGGTTTTGCCAGCCTGTCCAAGATGAAGGACGAGGCCGACAAGATTCTCGGCGTTGCCCTCGAACGTATCGGCCAGCATTCGGCGGTAGCAGGGCTTTAAGTATCGGGAGCCCTCATGACCGACGAAGAACTGGCCGCCCTCGACAAGGAGGTAAAGAAGTTGAAGCGCATCTCCTCCGAATGGGCCGCGCAAATGCACGACCTCGTGGAAGACCGCCTGCCCGCGGCCTATCAGGAGATTCCTGCACTTGCCCAATCCACCTTTGACGCCTGTGCCAAGTGGGCAGAGGCCAGCACCCGCCTCGCTGCAGCGCAGAAAGGACAACTCGCATGACTACCGGATACACCAAGGGCGGCGCCGAATGGACGCCGGAATACGTCACCGAACTCGATCAGGCCAAGTGCATCGGCTGCGGCCGCTGCTACAAGGTTTGTCCGCGCAATGTCCTCGATCTGGTCGAGCGCGAACTCGATGATGACGACGATGACAACGACGACGACAACATGATGGTCATGTCCTTGGCTGATGCCTCCGACTGCATCGGTTGCGGCTCCTGCGGCCGGGTTTGTCCGAAGGGTTGCTACACCTACGCGCCGGGTTGAGGCGCGAATGTTCCAGGCGAATCGGTCTGCAGGCCACACCAATAGGCTGTCTATGGCAATAATGGCTGGCAAGCCAATAGATACGCCACTCTTCAGGCATTAGGCTTGCAGATTGCCTATCCATGCGGTTACAACGTTATAGGGTGCAATGCGCTACGCTTATTGCACCCTACGATATGTCACGCGCGTCGAGAGCCAACTTCAGCGTCGTACTTTCGCGCACACCTCCGGTGGTTTGTCACAAATGCGACAAATTGTTTCAGCGCAACAATGCAATTAAAACAGTCGCTTAAGTTGCTTCAGCGGGATGGCACAGGGCTTGCAATAGAACTCTCATCCACTCTGGGAGAACCGACATGATCACTATGACCCCCGCTGCCGTGAAAGCCGTTCAACGTTTTATTCGCACTTCTGAAACGCCGATTGTCGGCCTGCGTCTGGTGATCTCGGGCGGTGGCTGCTCCGGCCTGCAATACGGGATGAGGCTCGAAGCAGAAAAAGCCGAGGACGACTGGGAACTGGAAGTCGAGGGCGTCAAGCTGCTGGTCGATCCGATGACCTTCCCGATGATCGACAACGTTACCGTCGATTTCATCGACACCCTGACTCACACCGGCTTCAAATTCGACAACCCCAACGCCAGCGCGCAGTGCTCTTGCGGTTCTTCATTCACGGTTTAAGGGACACACGCCATGTGGGAATACTCTGACAAGGTTCGCGAACACTTTTTCAATCCGCGCAACTCCGGCCCGCTGGAAGAAGCCAATGGCATCGGCGATGTCGGCTCGATCCAGTGTGGCGACGCGCTGCGCCTGATGCTCAAGGTCAAACCGGAAACCGAGATCATCGAGGACGCGCACTTCCAGACTTTCGGCTGCGGCTCGGCGATTGCCTCGTCCTCGGCGCTGACTGAAATGGTCAAGGGCTTGACGCTGGACGAAGCGCTCAAGGTTTCCAACCAGAATATTGCCGACTACCTGGATGGCTTGCCGCCGGAAAAAATGCACTGCTCGGTAATGGGCCGCGAAGCGCTGCAGGCGGCCATCGCCAATTTCCGCGGCGAGGTATGGAGTGACAATCACGAGGAAGGCGCGCTGATATGCAAGTGCTTCGCCGTCGATGCGGTGATGATCGAGGACGTGGTCAAGGCCAACAACCTGAACACCGTCCAGGAAGTGACTTTCTACACCAAGGCCGGCGGTGGCTGCGCCGCCTGCCACGAAGGCATCGAAGAGATCCTGGCCAAAGTGATGTCCGAACGCGCTGGCCCCGGTGAGGTTTCGCCCCCGCCGGCCTGCCCGGCGGTACCGGAAGCGCCGCTGCCGCCTTCGGTCAAGCTGACGCTGGTGCAAAAGATCAAGAAGATCGAGGCCGTGCTGGAGTCGGTACGCCCGATGCTGCAGCGCGACGGCGGCGATGTCGAACTGGCCGACGTGCAGGGCAAGAAAATTTACGTACATCTGAAAGGGGCTTGCTCCGGTTGCATGATGGAAGCGGCGACGCTCGGCGGCATCCAGCAGAAGATGATCGAAACGCTCGGCGAACTGGTGCAGGTATTGCCGTCGTCTTATATGCCAGTTGAAGCGTAGTTTCCAAAACATCCAATAGGACAAAACGCCATGGACGCCTCGATCTATCTCGACAACAACGCTACCACACGGGTCGATCCTGCGGTGGTTGAAGCCATGCTTCCCTTCTTCACCGAGCATTTCGGTAACGCCTCATCAATTCATGCCTTCGGCAGCGAAGTCGGCAAGGCCCTGAAGAAGGCGCGCAGCCAGGTTCAGGAACTGCTCGGCGCCGAGCACGACTCGGAAATCATCTTCACTTCTTGCGGCACCGAATCCGACGTCACTGCCATTCTTTCCGCACTCAAGGCCCAGCCTGACTGCAATACGGTAATTACCACCACCGTCGAGCATCCGGCCATCCTCAACCAGTGCGAATGGCTGGAAAAGGACGGCTACATTGTGCACAAGCTGAAGGTGGACAAGAAGGGCCGCCTCGACATAGACGAGTACCGCTCACTGCTCAACAGCCGCGTGGCCATCGTCTCCACCATGTGGGCCAACAACGAAACCGGCACCCTTTTTCCGGTACTGGAAATGGCTGAAATGGCTGCAGCCAAGGGCATCATGTTCCATACCGACGCGGTGCAAGCGGTGGGGAAAATTCCGATCGACTTGAAGAATAGCAAGATCGACATGCTCTCGCTTTCCGGTCACAAGTTGCATGCTCCGAAGGGTATCGGCGTCCTTTATCTACGTCGCGGCTGCCGCTTCCGCCCGTTATTGCGTGGCGGCCATCAGGAACGCGGTCGTCGGGCAGGTACTGAAAATTCCGCCTCTATCGTCGGCCTCGGCAAAGCCTGCGAACTCGCCTTGCAGCACATGGAAGCGGAAAACACTACCGTCAAACGCCTACGCGACAAGCTGGAAGCCGGCCTCCTGAGCCAGATCAGCCACTGCTTCGCGACCGGCGATGTGCGTAACCGTTTGCCCAATACCAGCAACATCGCCTTCGAATATATCGAGGGTGAATCCATTCTGCTGCTGTTGAACAAGATGGGCATCGCCGGCAGCTCGGGTTCGGCATGCACGTCAGGTTCGCTGGAACCCTCGCACGTGATGCGCGCGATGGGCATCCCCTACACCGCTGCACACGGCACCATTCGTTTCTCGCTGTCGCGGTACACCACCGAAGCAGAAATCGACCGCGTCATCGCCGCCGCTCCGCCGATCATCGCTCAACTACGCAAGCTTTCGCCGTACTGGAGCGATAGCCAGGGCAGGAGCGGCCCGGTGGCCAACCCCGAGGCCGCTTTTGCACCGACCTACGCATAACGAGCCGTTTTGGAGCCTTTTCCGGCGTTTGTGACCTGAGCAGAATAATTAAAGCCCGGTTGAACTGCGGTTAGTCTCATTCCATAGGACAAATTCGTCGGCTGGCAACGGCCGGCTGAACAGATAGCCCTGCAGTTCGTCGCAACCGGCTGCCGCCAGCATTTTGGCTTCCTCCACATGCTCGACGCCCTCGGCGACGACTTTGAGGCCCAAGGTACGCCCCAGTCCAATCGAGCAGCAGGCCACTACGGCAATCAACGCGTGGCTGGTAATAGAGCCGCAGTTCGCCCCGTTCGACCGCGTGCCGCAGATCATTTTCGGTGCTCATGCGCTCACCGGCACGCACGGCCATTTCAGCGGTGAAAAACTGCGCGTTGTTGCGCCCGTCTCATTTGCCATGACAACCCACAAGAAAAGGCGCCGAATTGGGGTGCTGCCCATGAAAAAACAATCCAGGCGTTGATGGCCCGTCGCTTTCAGACCCACAACAACGCTGTAAGTTTTGCGACAAAGTAACGACAAGCACCACAAGTCGATTATTTAATCCTATGTTTTAACAGCAGTTTATCGACTGGCACAACGATTGCTGAAAGACAGCATCAGCCTTCGTGGAGCCTTCATCGTGGAACTACCCGTTATCGGTAACATCGCCCCCGCTGCCGGCAGTGGATGTGCGTCCAGCGGCTGCGGCACGGCCCCGGATGCGCTGGGCCATCTGCCGGACCACATCCGCGCCAAGGTTCAGGATCACCCCTGCTATTCGGAGGAAGCGCACCACTACTTCGCGCGCATGCATGTAGCTGTCGCTCCTGCCTGCAACATCCAGTGCAACTATTGCAACCGCAAGTACGACTGTGCCAATGAGTCGCGGCCAGGTGTTGTCTCCGAGTTGCTGACGCCGGATCAGGCGATCAAGAAGGTGCTCACCGTGGCGGCCAAGATCCCGCAGATGACGGTGCTCGGCATCGCCGGGCCGGGAGACCCGCTGGCCAACCCGAGCCGCACTTTCGAGACCTTCCGGCAACTTTCCGAGCGCGCCCCGGACATCAAGCTGTGCGTGTCGACCAATGGCCTGAACTTGCCGCAATACGCGGACGAGATCGCCAAGTACAACATCGACCATGTAACCATCACCATCAACTGCATCGATCCCGAAGTCGGCGCCAAAATCTACCCGTGGATTTTCTGGGAGAACAAGCGCATCCGTGGCGTCGAGGGGGCAAAAATCCTCATCGAGCAGCAGCAGAAGGGGCTGGAGATGCTGACCGCGCGCGGCATTCTGGTCAAGGTCAATTCGGTGCTGATCCCGGGCGTCAATGATCAGCACCTCAAGGAAGTCTCCAAGGTGGTCAAGGCCAAAGGCGCCTTTCTGCACAACGTGATGCCGCTGATCGCCGAAGCCGAGCATGGCACCTATTACGGCCTGATGGGACAGCCGAGTCCGACCGCCGAACAGCTTCAGGATCTGCAGGATGCCTGCTCTGGCGACATGGCGATGATGCGGCACTGCCGGCAGTGCCGCGCCGATGCGGTGGGTATGCTTGGCGAGGATCGCGGTTCCGAATTCACCATGGACAAGATCGACCAACTCACCCTGGGCGATATCGACTACGAAGCCGCCATGGTGCGCCGCAAGGAAGTGCACGACGCGATCATCGAGCAACTGGATCAGCAGCGCGAAGCCAAGCGTTCGCAGCATGCTGCGCTACCGACCGACACAGGAATCCCGCTGAATATACGGACGGTGCTGATGGCGGTTGCCGGCAAGAACGGTGTTGTTGCCGAGCACTTCGGCCATGCGCGTGAATTCCTCATCTACGAGGCTTCGCCAAGTGGTGTGCGCTTCATCAGCCACCGCAAGACGGATCTCTACTGCAGCGGGCTTGATACCTGCGGCGAAGGCGATGAAGCGTCTGCAGCCGAACCCGAATCCGTGCTCGACAAGACCATTGCCACGCTGGTTGGCTGCGAAGTCGTGCTCTGTTCGAAGATTGGCTATGAACCCTGGGGGAAACTGGAAGCCAGCGGTATCCAGCCGAACGGGGAACACGCCATGGAGCCGATCGAGGACGCGGTGCTGGCGGTCTATAAGGAAATGCTGGCCAACGGCAAACTGGCGCTGCCCGTGGCAAAAAGGGAGGCCGCTTAATCATGGCCCTGCAAATAACCAAAGCCTGCGTCAATTGCTGGGCCTGCGTCGAGGTCTGCCCGAACGAGGCGATTTACCAGGACATCCCGCACTTCCTGATCGACGACCAGAAATGCACCGAATGTGTGGGCGACCACGCCGAAGCGCAATGTGCTGCGATCTGCCCGATCGAGTGCGCGATCGTCAATGAACTTGATGAGCCACTCAATCCACCCGGATCACTGACCGGCATTCCGCTCAAGAAAATGATCGAGCTGGGTTTGTTGAAGGAAGCTGCCTGATGGCCATTGTGACCTATTACGAGAAGCCCGGCTGCAAGGGTAATCTTCGCCAGAAGTTGCTGCTCGCTGCGGCCGGCCACACCGTTCGCGCCAAAAGCCTGAAAGACGAATTGTGGACGGCGGATCGCCTGCTGGCTTTTCTCGGGAAACTGGAGATCGGCGAATGGTTCAACCCCAGCGCGCCAGCGATCAAATCCGGCGAGATTGTTCCGACAAATCTTGGCTTCGAGGAAGCGCTGCACCTGCTGCTCGACAACCCGTTGCTGGTCCGCCGCCCGTTGATGGAAGTTGATAACGGCGCAATGACGGAACGTATGGTCGGTTTCAAGGTTGAGGCGGTCGATGCCTGGATCGGGCTGAATAATATCGAACTGCCGGAAGGCAACATCGAAGCCTGTGTGCACGGCCCCGAAGGCCACGGCAGTTGCGGCAGCCACGCGCTTGAAGAAGCTGCTGGACATCGCCCGGAGGAAACCAGTCATGACCGCTGCGGTTCTCACTGACAACGCCGTAGAAATCGCGCCGGGCGTCCACTGGGTGGGTGCCCTCGACCCGCAACTGCGGAGCTTCGACATCATCCTCAAAACCGCCAACGGCACCAGCTACAACGCCTATGTGGTGCGCGGTGTAAACGGTGTGGCGGTGATCGACACGGTCAAGGAGAGCTTTTCCGACGACTTTTTTCGGCGCCTGGAATCGGTCGCCCGTTACGATGAAATCACCACCATCGTCCTCAACCATCTGGAACCGGACCACAGTGGCGCCTTGCCCGAATTGCTGCGCCGCGCGCCACAGGCACGCGTTTACCTGTCGAAGCGCGCCCAGATGATGCTCAAGGCGCTGCTCAAGCCAAGTGGCGAGAAGCCGCCGGAATACACCCCGGTCACCACCGACGACAGCGTCGACCTCGGCGGTCGCACTTTGCGCTTCCTGCACACGCCCTACCTGCACTGGCCGGACACACAGTGCACCTATATCGTGGAAGACGGCATCCTGTTCACCGGAGACATCTTCGGCTGCCATTTCTGCGATTCGCGCCTGTTCAACGACCGCGTCGGCGATTTCCGTTTCTCGTTCGAGTACTACTACGCGCACATCATGCGGCCCTTCCGCGAGTACGTGCTTGACGCGGTGGCGCTGATCGAACCGCTCGACCTCAAACTGATCGCCCCGGCGCACGGCCCGATCCTGCGCCATATGCCGCGCGACTATCTGCACCGCTACCGCGAACTGGCGACGCCACGCCTGTTCAACGAAGCGCGCAGCGAAAAGACGCTGGTCGTCTTCTACCTTTCCGCCTACGGCAACACGCGGCGCATGGCTGAAGCCCTGGCGGCCGGAGCCGAAAGCATCCCCGGCGTGCGCGTCTCACTTTACGACCTGGAGGGTGGCGAAGCGGACATTTTTACCGACCTCGTCGAAGAAGCCGACGGCCTCGCCTTCGGCAGCCCGACGATCAATGGCGACGCCGTCAAGCCGATCTGGGATCTGCTCTCTTCGCTCACCAGCGTCAACATCAAGGGCAAGCTGGGAGCCGCTTTCGGTTCCTACGGCTGGAGCGGCGAGGCGGTGCGCCTGATCGAGGACCGTCTGCGCGGACTCAAGCTGCGTGTGCCGATCGAAGGCTTGCGCCTCAAGCTGGTACCCGATGTAGGCGAGCTCGAACAATGCCGCACTCTGGGCGAAAGCCTGGCCCGTCACCTGACGGGCCAGTTCGAACACCGTGAAGTGGATATGGCGGCACTCGCTTGAGCCAACCCTTAACCCAGCCATTCCATCCAAAACAAGGGAGAAAACCATGCCAAAAGCCAAAGTCACCTTCGAAGATATCGGCGTCTCGGTCACCGTTCCGGCCGGCACCCGGCTGATCGAAGTTTCGGAAAAAGTGGGCGCCGGCATCAGCTACGGTTGCCGTGAAGGTGAATGCTGCACTTGCCTGACCAAGATCGTCTCCGGGGGCGAAAACCTCGCGACGCCAAGCATCCTGGAAGATCAGGTGTTGAAGGACAACATGGCCCCACGCAAGCATCGCCTGGCCTGTCAGGCCCAGATACTTGGCGGTGAAATCGTCGTCAGACCGGCATAAACAGAACGTATCACCCAATCCAAAGCAGAGAAAACCTGCTCAATCTTTACCTGGAGAACTTGAAAATGGCCCTCATCACTTTCAGCAGCCCGATGCACAAGGACAAAACGGTTTACGCCGTTGCCGGCAGCCACACCCAGTCGATTCTGGAACTGGCCAAGGAGCACCACATTCCGATCGACTTCGGTTGCCAGGAAGGCAACTGCGGCACCTGCCTGGTCAAGGTTTCTTCGGTCGACGGCAAGCGCCGCCCGATGGGTGGCCCGTTGAATGTCCGCGAAGTCGCCGCGCTCACCGAGCTTGGCCATATCACCAAGGCCGAAATCGAGCAGATGTACGTCGATGACATCCCGCCGAACCACTGGCGCCTGGCCTGCCAGATGATCGTCCGCGACGAAGATATCCTGGTCGAGTATCCGAGCAAGTGAGTTAGCCATGAACGGTCCGGATCGCCTGCCTTACCGCTGTTTTTTGCTTGCCGAACTGCTGGTCACGCCAGCTTCGACGGCGGCAGTGACCGATCCGAACCGTTTACTGTTTGCCAGCATGATTGCCGGACAGTGCGCCGGAGAAGGATGCTTGCCTGCGCATCTTGGCCTCGGGGCAGATCGCTACGCGCAATTGCTGTCCAGCTATTACGCCGGCGACCTGCCACGCGCTACCGAGCGCAAGTCCCTGGATATTCCCGAATTCGAAGACCTGCAAAAGCTGCTCCTCGACCACCGGGCCAACGAGCGTGATTCAGAATGCTGGATGGCCGACATCGTCGCCACCGCCTGTGCAGGCTCCGACCATCTCTGGCAAGACCTCGGCCTGGTCAGCCGTAACGAGCTGACCCGGCTGATGTGGGTCAATTTCCCCGAACTGGCGCGCGCCAATACCGGCGACATGAAGTGGAAGAAATTCCTTTACCGCCGTTTTTGTTCGAGCGAAGGCATCTACGTCTGCCCCGCACCTTCCTGCTGCAAATGCAAGGACTACGCCAAATGTTTCGGGCCGGAGAACTGATCGCTGGCCACTCCCCGAAGCGTCGTTCTGTGACGCCAGGGCGCGAACGCTCCCTGCAAACCGAACGCGCCATTGCGGCCTATCTTGGCCTGGCCATCGGCGATGCGCTGGGCGCCACCGTTGAATTCCTCACCCCCAATGAAATTCGCCACCAGCACGGCGAGCACCGCGACATCTCCGGTGGCGGCTGGCTGCGCCTGAAGGCCGGCCAGGTCACCGACGACACCACCATGTCGCTGGCTCTCGGCCAGTCCATTCTCGCTTGTGGCAGTGTAGAACCCAAGGCGGCTGCCGAAGCTTTTAACGCCTGGATGCGCGCCAAGCCGGTCGACATCGGCAACACCGTGCGCCGCAACCTGATAACTTTTCGCAAGACCGGAATCCCGGAAGCGGTTTACTGCGAGCACGATGCTGGCAACGGTGCCGCGATGCGCACCCTGCCTGTGGCGCTGGCTTGTTATGGCCAGGCGCCGGAATGCATCATTCTGGCCAGTCGAGCCCAGGCCCACACGACCCACAACAACGAGCTCTCCGATGGGGCCTGCGAAGCCCTGGTTTTCATGGTGCAGGATTTCCTGGCCGGACGCGATCAGGCCGAAGTTGAACACCTGCATGCCACAGAACTGGTCCGCCAACACCCTGTCTTTGCCTATGACCGCAAGCGTCGTGACAATCCGAGCGGCTTTGTCGTCGAAACGATGCAGGCCGTCTGCCAGTCATTTTTTGGCACCGGGAGTTTCGAGTCTTGCCTTGTCGATGTCGTCAATCGCGGCGGCGATGCCGACACCACTGGCGCCATTGCCGGCATGCTGGCCGGCGCTCGCTACGGCCTTGAGGCCATTCCCCGGCGCTGGCTGAACAGCCTGGACGCAGGCACACGGATCGCTTGCGAGAATCAGGCCGAGGCTTTAATGGCGATGTCCGGTACGTAAGGTCTCATAGATTGGATTTGGACAGCGTAATCCGAAAAACCAAACTGCATGCCTTGTAAGCCAATAAATACGGGCATCTTCAGGTAATGTATCCGGCAAGCCAATGCTTATGCGGCTTGCCGGGCATATAGTCTGAAGATCGCCTATCGACGGACTGCGCAGGACAGGTTGATTTCAGTTTTGCTTTCAGCGCAAATTCAGGCCAATACTCCCGCACCAATAAAATCGAAGACATCGGTCTCGATCAACTCCAGTCCCTGTTTCTTGCAGAAACGGCGCTCCTTGTCGGTTGGTTCCTGAATCAGCGCCCAGCCAGCCGGCTCTGCGGCAGCATAAATCATGTCGGACATCACCATTCTTTCGGTGTCGCGGTTCAGGCGCAGGCCCATCAGCAGGTATTGCTTGCCCTTGCGCAAAGCCTTGACCACCGGCGGAATCGAGAAGCCGCCCATCAGTTCGGTGATGAAATCCACGTAGTCGGCATCCGAGGCGATGTAGCTCGGCTCGGGCTTGGGCGTGCCCATCGGCTTGAACAGGATGGGCAGGGCAGGGTTGATGGCCTGGGCTCTCTGGTAGGTCACGCCATCCCAGGAATATAGTTTGTAGCGGAAATCGGTGCCGCCGAGGCGGGCAATGTCGACGATCACGGTGTGCGGCGTAGCGGCGTAGGGATCCTGCAACTGCGTATCGCGGTTGATGTCGATGACGTACGCGGGACGGATTTCCTTGAGCCAGTCGTGAACCGCGCGACGCGTCCAGATCGTATCGCCGTAGGTGCGGTTGAGGAACCTGGTCACCGTGCTGCGTCCGCGCTTGAGTTCGACATTCATCGCCGCCAGCGGGAATTCGTACATCAGCTTGGGCGCCATCGGTTTGCCGTTGTTCATGGCAATGATCAGCGAATCGCTGTCAGCGGGAATCGGCTCGCCGGTGGCTGCATTCTTCACATCGGCCAATACACCGGGGCCGAGGTAAGGGACGATGCTGCCGGTCTTGAGGCCGGCGATCAGCTTGTCGCGCAGTTCTGGAGTCATGTCATTTGCTCATAAAGTGAGTGTGTAGATCACTTACAGCAAATTCCACGCCCGTAACAGAAACACCCAGCAGCAAGACATTCCGCCGATTGATCCGGGTCTTATCCTGCGCTTGTCCGGCTAATTGTCAGGTTTGTTACAAAGTTGAAAGCGTGACTTCAACCACGCCACCAATCACCAGAAACTCGTCCTCGCCCTGCAATACGCCGGGCAGCAAACCGCAGTGGAAGAAAATCTTGGTCAGCGGGACTTCGACTGCCAGAATGTAATCTCCAAACTCGCAGGCGCGATTCCGGATGCAAGTGAAGGAGTTGAGGTTGTTGAGCAGGACGACGTGGCGGCCAGACTCGCCTTTTTCCAGAATTTCGTGGTCGTCCATGCGATTGACGCCGCGGTAGAGCGTGACATGGCGCGCACCCGGATGACGAAGCGCCAGTTGCATCTGGCAGAATGAATAGACTAGATCGAACTGCGACTCCAGCGCATTGGTCCCGTACAAGCCGTGCGAGCGCATTTCCAGGTAGCGTCGATACGCCTCGCCGGAAGGATCGCGCAGCGGCTGGATGTGATAGCGAGGCGTCAGGCCAAAGCGCGACTCGACCCAGCCTTTCAGCACCGCCGCGTCGCGGCTATCGGAATCGAAGCTCCAGCCGCGAATCATGCGCACATAATTGGCCTTGTCACGCACCTTGCGCTTACCGGTATAGCCCGTATTTAAACCCACCTCCTCAGGCCATTCCAGGCGGAAATGCACGGTCAGGTAATCACGAAAGACATCTGCACGGGCTTCGGGTAACGCCGCGTTCAGGCGCTTGAAAAGATCGCGGTGCAGTTCGGCCACGCCATCGAGCAGCAGCGGAGCCGGATATTTCTGGTAAGTGAGGCCGCCCAGCACAACCGCCGGCAGATTACAGCGATTGATCGGCAGGCGCGCATCGCGTGGCAACGACGGTCCTTTGTCATCACCCCTACAAAGCGGCGGGAATTTGTCGCACATCGGCACCTCATCCGGCACCACCACATTTTCTATTTTCATTGTTTATTCAATCACTTGAGGTCTGTCAGTCGACCTGGCACGCAACGTGCAGAAGGTAAGGTGCGACTCTCATGATTCCCTCGCAAATCGACTGACAGATTAAGGAGATTACACCATGGCAAAATTGCGTCAATGCGCCATTTACGGCAAAGGCGGCATCGGCAAGTCCACTACCACACAGAATCTGGTGGCGGCACTTGCCGAGTCCGGCAAGAAAGTACTAATCGTCGGCTGTGACCCGAAAGCCGACTCAACCCGCCTGATCCTGCACAGCAAGGCTCAGACTACCGTCATGCATCTGGCGGCTGAAGCTGGCTCGGTGGAAGACCTCGAACTCGAAGACGTGCTCTCCGTCGGTTTCGGCGGCATCAAATGCGTTGAATCCGGTGGCCCGGAGCCAGGGGTTGGCTGTGCCGGTCGCGGCGTGATCACCGCCATCAACTTCTTGGAAGAGGAAGGGGCTTACACAGAAGATCTCGACTTCGTGTTCTACGATGTGCTAGGTGACGTGGTTTGCGGCGGCTTCGCCATGCCGATCCGCGAAAACAAAGCGCAGGAAATCTACATCGTCTGTTCCGGCGAAATGATGGCCATGTACGCCGCCAACAATATCTGCAAGGGCATCGTGAAGTACGCGAACTCAGGCGGAGTGCGCTTGGCCGGCCTGATCTGCAATAGCCGCAACACCGACCGCGAAGACGAACTGGTGATGGCTCTGGCCTCCCGCCTGGGCACCACAATGATCCACTTCGTGCCACGTGACAACGCTGTGCAACACGCTGAAATCCGCCGCATGACGATGGTTGAATACGATCCGTCACACAAACAGGCTGACGAATATCGCCAACTGGCCAACAAAATCGCCAACAACACCAACTTTGTCATCCCGACGCCGATCGAGATGGAAGAACTGGAAGAGTTGCTGATGGAATTCGGCATCATGGATGTGGAAGACGAATCCATCATCGGCCAGACCGCCGCTGAACTGGCCGCTGCTGCAGCCTGAGCATTGCCAGAAATGTGCTAGACACGGCGGGTTTGCCGCAAGCGAACCCGCCACTTTCAACCAGTACGCCGGCCACAGATTGGTGGCGGCGTCAGGAGGAAAAAATGACGACTCTGTCTCGCGAAGAAACCGAAGCCCTCATCGCCGAGGTGCTTGAGGTTTATCCGGAAAAAGCCAAGAAGGACCGCGCCAAGCATCTGACGGCCAACGATCCGACCACCGAACAATCGAAAAAATGCATCACCTCCAATCGCAAATCCCTGCCCGGCGTGATGACCATCCGCGGCTGTGCCTACGCCGGCTCCAAGGGCGTGGTCTGGGGTCCGATCAAGGACATGATCCACGTTTCGCACGGTCCCGTCGGCTGCGGCCAGTATTCCCGCGCCGGGCGTCGTAACTACTACGTCGGCACCACCGGTGTCGACACCTTCGGGACGATGAACTTCACCTCCGACTTCCAGGAGAAAGATATTGTTTTCGGCGGCGACAAGAAGCTGACCAAATTGCTCGAAGAGGTCGAACAACTTTTCCCGCTGGTCAAAGGCATTTCGATCCAGTCCGAGTGTCCGATCGGCCTTATCGGCGACGACATCGAATCGATTGCCAAGAAGGCCGCCGCGGCCACCGGTAAGCCGGTCGTTCCGGTGCGTTGCGAAGGCTTCCGCGGCGTTTCCCAGTCGCTCGGCCACCACATCGCCAACGACACCATCCGTGACTGGGTGCTCGACAAGCGCGATGGCGCTCCGGACACCTCGACGCCTTACGACGTGGCCATCATCGGCGATTACAACATCGGCGGCGACGCCTGGGCGACGCGCATCCTGCTCGAAGAAATGGGCCTGCGCGTTGTTGCCCAGTGGTCCGGCGACGGCACGCTCGCAGAAATGATGAACACGCCGAAGGTGAAGCTGAACCTGCTGCACTGTTATCGCTCGATGAACTATATCAGCCGCCATATGGAAGAGAAGTACGGCATTCCCTACCTGGAATACAACTTCTTCGGTCCGACCAAGATCGTCGAATCGCTGCGCAAGATCGCCGCTTTCTTCGACGATTCAGTCAAGGAAAAAACCGAACTGGTGATCGCCCGCTATCAACCGATGATGGACGCCATCATCGCCAAATACAAGCCGCGCTTGCAGGGCAAGAAGGTCATGCTCTACGTCGGCGGTCTGCGTCCGCGTCACGTCATCGGCGCTTACGAAGACCTCGGCATGGAAGTCGTTGGCACCGGTTATGAATTCGGCCACAACGACGATTACGACCGCACCATGAAGGAAATGGGTGACGCCACCCTGATCTATGACGATTCCAATGGCTTCGAGCTGGAAGAATTCGTCAAGAAGATCAAGCCTGATCTGGTCGGCTCCGGCATCAAGGAAAAGTACATCTTCCAGAAGATGGGTATTCCGCTGCGCCAGATGCACTCCTGGGACTACTCCGGCCCGTACCACGGCTACGACGGCTTCGCCATCTTTGCCCGTGACATGGACATTGCTCTGTCCAACCCGGTCTGGGGCAATCTGGTTCCGCCCTGGAAGAAGGAAGTTGTAGAAGAAATTGCGAAAGCTGCCTGATAAATGTTGATTCACCTGGCTAACACGTCGTCATTCCGGCGAAAGCCGGAATCCAGAGGTGCGCCACTGGCCACTGGATTCCGGGTCAAGCCCGGAATGACGGAGCTTCAGGCAGGTTTTCGGTACTCATGTTGAACCTTACGCTGGTGTTCGCAAATGAGCGGCACCAACAAGGAGATAGCAATGCAAACCGCAGAAAAGATCAAGCCCTGTTACCCGCTGTTTGGCGACGACGACTACAAGAAGTCGCTGGCCGACAAACGTGAATTGTTCGAAGAAGGGCACAGCCCCGAGAAGGTTCTCGAAACCTTCATGTGGACCACTACGCTGGAATATCAGGAACTCAACTTCAAGCGCACCGCGCTGACCGTTGATCCGGCCAAGGCCTGCCAGCCGCTCGGCGCCGTGCTGTGCGCCTCCGGCTTCCACAAGACCCTGCCTTATGTGCATGGTTCGCAAGGCTGCGTAGCTTACTTTCGCACCTACTTCAACCGTCACTTCAAGGAGCCATGCTCCTGCGTTTCCGACTCGATGACGGAAGATGCAGCGGTGTTCGGCGGCCAGAAGAACATGTACGACGGCCTGGCCAACGCCAAAGCCATTTACAAGCCGGAAATGATCGCCGTGTCCACCACCTGCATGGCGGAAGTCATTGGTGACGACCTGAACGCATTCATCAACAACACCAAGAAGGAAGGCCACATTCCCCAGGAATTCCCGGTCCCCTTTGCGCACACGCCGTCCTTCGTCGGCTCGCATACCACCGGCTGGGACAACATGCTGGAAGGCATCATCCGTTCCTTCACGCTGAACACGATGGAAGGCAAGCAGATCGGTTCCAACGGCAAGGTCAACGTCATTCCTGGCTTTGAAACCTACCTCGGCAACTACCGCGTCATCAAGCGCATGCTCGGTGAAATGGATGTCGATTGCACTTACCTGAGCGACCCGAGCGAAGTCTTCGACACCCCGGCCGATGGCGAATTCCGCATGTATTCCGGCGGCACGACGCAGGACGAGATCAAGGACGCGCCGAACGCTATCACCACCTTCCTCCTGCAACCGGCGCAACTGGAAAAAACCAGGAAGTTCGTGGAAGGCACCTGGAACCACGAAGTTCCCAAGCTCTCCATCCCGATGGGCGTGGAATTGACCGACAACTTCCTGATGAAGGTTTCCGAAGTCACCGGCAAGGCGATTCCGGAATCCCTGGCCAAGGAACGCGGTCGCTGCATGGACGTCATCGCGGACAGCCATGCCTGGCTGCACGGCAAGAAGTTTGCCCTCTACGGCGACCCGGACTTCGTCATGGGCATGGTCAAGATCCTGCTTGAATGCGGCGCCGAACCGACGCACGTCCTCTCCAACAACGCCAACAAGCGCTGGGGCAAAGCCGTCGAGAAGATGCTGGCGGAAAGCCCGTTCGGGGTCAATGGAAAGGTCTATACCGGCTACGATCTGTGGCACATGCGCAGCCTGTGCTTCACGGACAAACCGGACTTCCTGATCGGCAACTCCTACGGCAAGTTCATCCAGCGCGACACCAAGTACAAGGGTGATGAGTTCGAAGTGCCGCTGATCCGCCTCGGTTTCCCGATTTTTGACCGCCATCACCTGCATCGTCAGACGACCATGGGCTACGAAGGAATGATATCCATCGTCACGCAGCTGACCAACGCTGTCCTTGAGCAACTCGACAGGGAAACGATGGGCATGGCATCGACCGATTACAACTTCGATCTGGTTCGCTAAACCGTACTACCGACGGGAAACGAGGACAACTTCGTGGTCCGCCGGTCAACCAAGAGAGTTACATGGCCAACATCATGATCCGTCAGGCTGACAAAGGTGGCCTGTCGTTTTACCTTCCCAAGCGCGACCTGGAAGCTTCCATCTCGTCCATCGAATTCGACACTCCGGAAAAATGGGGCGGCGAGCTGAAACTGGACAACGGAGGTTCTTACTACATCGACCCGATCGCCAAGCCACCGCGCCTGCCCATTTCGCTAAGAGCGCGGCGCCTCGGCGCGGCCGAAGACTAAGCCTCAATAAAGGAGATACATCATGTCAATGAAAATCGACCCCGACATGTGCACCGCCTGCGGTGACTGCAAGCCGGTCTGCCCAACCAAATCGATCAGTACCGGCAAGATCTTTTTCAAGATCGATGTCGGCACCTGCACGGAATGCGAAGGACACAACGATTCGCCGCTGTGCGTCGAAGTCTGCCCGTCCGGTTGTATCGTTCCGGCCTGAGCAAGGCAAATTAGCGCCGTCGTTCCCGCGCCTGCGGGGATGACGGATTTCTTCTGGAATGTGAAACCTGTCCCCTGGCCTGGAGCTTGCCATGTCCGTTACCCCCATTGCCTCCCGCGAAGCCGCGTTACGCATTGCGTTAGCCGCCCGCGCCCTGAATGCTCTCGATGTTCGCGCCCTGGTTGGGGCGCTCATCGAAAAGCTCGAAGCGCCGCTGACCGAGACCAAGCTCGGCACGCTAACCGTTGAAGATATTCGTATCATTCTCGCCGGTGACTTTGCCGATCAGGGTTGCCACGTCGGTGTCGATTCGGAAGCCCTAAAGAACGCCGTGCGTCTGCTCTGGGGCCAAGGCGTCGAGAATAGCGATTTCCCTGTGGTCGAATCCACCGACAATTCCATCCCAGGCTCCATCCGGGTCGCTATCGCCTCCAATCGCGGTGAAAACCTTGACGGACACTTCGGCTCCTGCGAGCGCTTTCTTGTCTATCAGGTTGGCCAGGCCGCATTCAAGTTGATCGGCGTACGTTCCACCGTTGAGGCCGATGCCGCTGAAGACAAGAATGCCGCCCGCTCGGCACTGATCAAGGATTGCCAGATTCTTTACGTGCAATCGATTGGCGGGCCGGCGGCCGCCAAGGTGGTGCGCGTTGGCGTGCACCCGATCAAGAAGCCGACAGGCGGCACAGCCCATGAAGTCCTCCTTGAGTTGCAGGCTCGCCTATCCAGCCCGCCGCCGTGGCTGGCCCAGATCATGGGCGTGCCGGCGGCCTCGCTGGCCCGTTTTGAAGAGAAACTCGAAGCCGGAGAAGAGGCATGATCACACCTCTGCAACTGGTGCAAGTCGGCGAAACGATTCAGTTGGATGCCCGCATCGCCTTGCTGCGCGAGCGTTTTCCCAAGCTGCACTTTTCCGAGTGCAACGATGATGATGTTTCGCCGCGCTACCGGCCCGCTTTCAGCATGGATAGCCACCACCTTTACCTGATCTCGGGCGCTTCGGGCCATTGCCTTGAGCTGACCAACGATCACGAAACAGCGACCGGCATTCTCGTTGCCGCCAAGGTCGATGGGGAGTGAGAAGACTTCTGCCGATGCGGGATTCGGCCGACTGGGACTATGCGCTGGCTGCGGCTATTTTCCGGACTACCTGAACAGCCGCCGGTGCGCTCCAGGCGATGCCTGCATCCGTGCTCACAGTGGCCGACAGATCGACCGCTTCCTGCGCAGCAACCCCGCACTGGCCGAGAAATATCTAGATGATCTGTTCTGGGAGCGTCGCGCCATCGCCGCCCGCTATGCACCGGTGGACACTGTTTCCCGCCTTAAATCCGACGGCGACGAAGTCGTGCGTCGCGTCGTCGCCACACGCTTGTCTGTCGACCAGCTCATCAGCATGATCGACGATCCGGACCGTGAAGTTCGCCTCTCGGTGGCTTCACGTCTGCCGGAACCACTGCTGGTCCAGCTGGCCGACGACGCGGATTATCTGATCCGTTCCACCGTCGCCCGCCGTCTGCCGCACGGACAACTGGCCAAGTTGGCCAAAGATCCGGAGCGAGAAGTTCGCAAAGTGGTTGCAGCACGTTTGCCACCCTTCGCACTGCATCTGCTGGCCAACGACCAGGAGCCTGAAGTCCGCGCCATCGTCGCCGAGCGCGCGCTACCCGGCCTCGCCGCCAAGCTGTTACAGGACAGCGAATGGTGGGTGCGCCTGGCTGCCGTCAGTAACGCGCCCTTTGAATTTCTACCCCCGCTGACCGAAGACCCGGAAAGCGACGTACGTGAAGCGGCCCTGGCACGCCTGGCTGAAGAGCAAGCAAACTGAACCACCTGATCAATCCGAGCCACCAAAGCCACCTTACTCCGAGAAAAAACATGAATGAAACCCTGGCCTGGACGGAATATTGCAAATCCATCTCACCCGCCATCGTCGAAACCTGCGCCAAAGCCTTCGTCAGCAGCGGCCCTGGTGCCTTCGTCAAAGCCTTGAGCCTGGCACTGCCGGAGTGGAAATTTCGCCATGCCATGAGTCGTGGTGGCTGGTATCGCCTGGGCGGCATCATCGATAGCACCGGCCAGCGTGTTTCCGACAGTCTCGAAAGCTGGGTTGAAAGTGCGCTCAATGAGCGCGATGGCGATATTGGACAGCTTATTGACGACTTCACCGATCAGTCACTCTACGCCACCCGGCTGGTTGGTCAGACGCATTACCTGGTCGCCTCGGCCGGTGAAGAAACCGACGGATTTCTGCAACTGGAAATCGAAGTCCTGCAGGAAATGCGTGTCCATCGACTGTTTGCCAACGACCCGAGTACGCTCGAAGAGCTGGTCGATCCGCGCGGCGGTGGTGACCAGCCCGTGCCGGTCGGCCTTCCCTTTTACACATTTCACCGCGTGCACCACATCGGCGCCCTGTTGCGCCGCATGCTGGCGCAAAAGCCGGAACCAGCCCCCATTCATCGCATGATCGAAGACTGGTCGAAAAGTAGCGCCAGTAGTGCCAGTGCGTACTACAACCACTGGGTGATCGCCACCCGCGAACATATCGACCGTTACCAGCAGCCGGTTTTCTGCGCTCAGGCAATCGCCACTCTGGCCGGCGAAGCACCGGAATTCGGCGCTGCCGCGGGCACCAGCGGACTCAAGCTGAACGAAGCGCTGACTCATTTCAACCGTGAATCCGGCTACCCGATGGCCTGGTATTTTCACATGCTTACCAGCAAGGCCGTGCCGCACTGGGTTGCCGATAGCGTCGTAGAAGACTCGCTAGCCGGCTTCGCCTACTTGCCGCACCGCGACGTCGAAGTCGTGCGCGGCTGGCTGCATCGGCCGTATTCGGTGTGACCCGCAGGGGAGTGACAAGCCAAGCGCACTTCTTGGGGCACGCTGCAGCACAAGCCATGAATGGCTGTCAATTGTCTATTGGTAGTAGACCAATGGAATGTCTGAAGAGGCAATGAATTGCGTCACTCTTCAGACGCCTGGGAGTGAAAATATCCATCCTTTTCAGCTTGTGGGGCAGCAGGCTTGGTGAGTTCCCGAAAGGAAATCCGGCCTCAGCCGCATTCTTCCTCTAACTGCATAGGCTCACCTTTACCGTGAAAGATCCCCGACCCTCCGGAATGCTGTGGAACCCATGACCGCTCAGCCAATTATTCGGCTTTCGGCGTCAGCAAATAAACTTTCTGTTCGATACGAACGAGACGTTCCACAGCAGGGTCGGGGTCCGCTTCGAAGAGGCTTTCGACGTGCCTTAGCTTTATGTCGAAAGCCCGGGCGTAGAGGCCTGTGATTTCATCGGCTACTGCGAATGGCTGCTCCTGTGTCTCGTCGTCGTCAGGCTCTTCCGTGGTGAGCAGCAATATCTTGCAGGCAGCGGGCAGGATTTTCCGTAGATGTTCGAGGTAATCACCGCGAATCTCATCGGGTAGCGCGGTGAGCGATGCGCGGTCGAAGACGGCGGCGACGTCGCCGAGATCGGCGGCGCTGAGCTGGAAGAAATCACCACAAAGAATACTGATTCGGCCATGTTCCCACAGGATGAATTCACCCAACTGCCGGCGACTGGCCTGTATCCTGTTTTCGCGAAAGAAGGCGCGGGCAGCGAGCGGGCTGAGCTCAACACCGATCACCGTATGCCCTTGCTGTGCGAGCCAGAGAAGATCAAGGCTTTTACCGCAGAGCGGGACGAAAACCCGGTCGCTCGGGGCCAGGCCGAGGCCGGACCAGAACTTCACCAGATGCGGATTGACGGCTTTCTGGTGGAAGTCAGTTTTACGGTCACGCCAGGATTGCTGCCAAAGTTCGTTATCGCGACCCGTCATAGCGTTCTTTCCCCATCGCCTGGATTGTTGAATCAGCAAAATTTACTGATCGAATTAACAACGCTTTGAGAGTATCACTGAGCCAGGCATTTCTACACAGGGGTCGGGATTGTCAGATTCGCTACATTCCTCACCCGTTACGGTAACCGCAAAACACTAATCCACTATATTTCAATAGTTTACACATTGGCACCATCCTTGCTGCGTAACACTCGAGGAGATTGCCATGACCACCCCGCCCTTTGTCACCATCAACGACACCACCCTGCGCGACGGCGAACAGTCGGCAGGCGTGGCATTCTCGCTGGGCGAAAAGCTGGAGATCGCCCGCCAACTCGCGGCCATCGGTGTGCCGGAACTGGAAGTTGGTATCCCGGCGATGGGCGAGGAGGAGCGTGAGTCGATTCGCGCCCTCGCCGCGCTGAAGCTGGCGCCGCGCCTGATGGTGTGGAGCCGCATGCATCCGGACGACATCGCCGCCTGCGCCAATCTTGGCGCCCACCTGATCGACATTTCGATCCCGGCCTCCGACCAGCATCTGGCTTACAAGCTTAAACAGGATCGCGCCTGGCTGCTGAGTGAGTTGCCAAAATTCATCGGCGCCGCGCTCAGTCTTGGGCTGGAAGTCGGGCTCGGTTGCGAGGATGCCTCGCGCGCCGACATCAACTTCCTCTGCGCATTGGCCGAAACCGCCGAACGGGCCGGTGCCCGCCGCCTGCGTTTCGCCGATACACTGGGCGTGCTTGAACCATTCACCACTTTCGAGCGCATCGGCACGCTGCGCCGCAACAGTGGGCTGGAAATCGAAATGCACGCCCACGACGACATGGGCCTGGCCACGGCCAACACCCTGGCCGCCTGCAAAGCCGGAGCGACGCACGTGAATACGACGGTCAACGGCCTGGGCGAACGCGCCGGCAATGCGCCCCTTGAAGAAGTGGTGCTCGGCCTGAACAAGCTGCACGGCATTGAAACCGGGGTCGATCTCAAGGGCTTTCCGGCGCTCTCCAGCATCGTCGCCAGTGCCTCCGGGCGCGCCGTGCCGTGGCAGAAGAGTGTGGTCGGCGCCGGGGCTTTCACGCACGAGGCCGGCATTCACGTCGATGGGCTGCTCAAGCATCCGGACAACTATCAGTGCTTCGACCCGCAGGAGGTCGGCCAGTCGCATCGCATCGTGCTCGGCAAGCATTCGGGTTCGCGAGCGGTCGAGGTGGTCTATGCCGGACTCGGCATCGCGCTGGCTGAAAGCGAGTCGCAGGCGCTGTTGCCGCGCATCCGCAATTTTGTCGGTAAACACAAGCATTCGCCGGAGACGCCCGATCTGCGTGCCCTTCTGGCCTCCGTCCGGAGCCACCACCATGTCTGAAACGCTGACCATGACTGCAACTGCAACTGCAACTGCAACGATCACCGCAACACCCGGCCTGTGGGCGACCCTCAAGGAAGATTTGGCCTGCGTCTTCGAACGTGACCCGGCCGCCCGCTCGACGCTGGAGGTGGTCACCACTTATCCCGGCGTGCATGCCATTCTCACCCACCGGCTTTCGCACCGCCTGTGGCTGGCCAGCTGGCGCTTTCCGGCGCGATTCCTGTCGTTCATCGGCCGCATGTTGACCAATGTGGACATTCACCCTGGCGCCACCATTGGCCGCCGCTTCTTCATCGACCATGGCGCCGGGGTGGTGATCGGTGAGACGGCTAAAGTCGGCGACGATGTCACGCTCTATCACGGCGTCACGCTTGGCGGCACCTCTTGGAACAAGGGCCGGCGCCACCCGACGTTGTCCGACGGAGTGGTGGTCGGTGCCGGCGCCAAGATTCTCGGCCCGATCACCATCGGCGAACGCGTGCGCGTCGGCGCCAACTCGGTGGTGGTCAAGGACGTGCCGGCCGACCGCACCGTGGTCGGCGTACCCGGTCGCATCGTCGATAACTTGACTGGCGCTGCGGGGCGCGGCAAACAAGGCAGTATCAGCGGCATCAACCTGGACCACAACCTGCTGCCGGACCCGGTCGCCAAATCCATCGCATGCCTGATCGAGCGCATCGAAACCATGGAAAAGGAACTGGCCGAATTGCGCCACGAGCCGCCGCCCGACCATAGCGGCCAATGCAAGACCTGTAGCGCCGGTGACTTGTGCTGCGAGCACGAGTCCATGCACGGCAGATTGAACTGAACTACGCCATGGACCTGCTTGATTTCTCCGACTGCAAACTCTATTTCGAGGACCCGCTTCCTGCCGAGGCCGAGCGCCTGATCGCCCTCGCCGCCAGCGAATACGGCGAAGCCGGTG
Organism: Propionivibrio sp.; assembly: GCF_049316945.1. Lineage (GTDB taxonomy): Bacteria > Pseudomonadota > Gammaproteobacteria > Burkholderiales > Rhodocyclaceae > Propionivibrio. The sequence continues at coordinate 30,510 of NZ_JBMOJE010000045.1, forward strand.
CCGAGTTGTCGCTGTTGCGCGCCCATTTGCTGGCCCCGGAAAACCTCAGCGTGCTGGTCGGCATCTACCGCTATGACTTCTACCAGCACCGGCTGGAGGATGCCTTGCACGTCGCCGAACGCGCCATGCAGCTTTCCGGCCGCGACCTCGGTCTGCCCAGCGACTGGAACCTTATTGACGAACACTGGCTCGGCACCGCGGCCGCCGTTTCCTTCGGGCTGCTGCGCTTTTACCTGCTGGCGCTCAAGGCGGCCAGCATCGCGCTGCTCCGTCTGGGCCAGATTTCCGCTTCGCGCGCCCGCTTGATGAAGCTGGCGGCGCTCGACTCCCGCGATCAGCTCGGTGCCGCCAAATTGCTCGAACTGGTGGATGAGTTTGAAAGCCCCGATGACCCTTCCGAGGCGGCCGGTTCGCTTCCCGAACTTAAACTTAACGAAGCCTGAGGAGGCACCCATGAACGACACACTAACGCTTGCCGAAGCCCTCGAAGATCTGGTTTCCGCCGAGGACTTTCTCGATTATTTCGGCATTGACTACGACACCCGCGTGGTTCAGGTGAATCGCCTGCATATCCTGCAACGCTTCCATGATTATCTGGCCAGGCAGGCGCCGAACCTGCCGCCGGAAGAAGATGCCCAACGTGGTATCTACCAGCTATGGCTTGAACGGGCTTACCAGGATTTCGTGACTTCGGATGCGCAGACTGAAAAAGTCTTTGCCGTTTTCCACCACGTTGACAAGCCGGGCGGTGGCTCAAGCTCCTTTGTGCCGCTGGACAAGGTGTTTCAGCGATGATGGACTCGCGCTGGGACTACGGGGAGCCGGTGCGCCTGACCCGTAACGTTCGTAACGATGGCACCTACCCCGGCATGGATACCGGTGCGCCGCTGGTTCGCCGTGGCAGCATCGGTTACGTGGTCGATGTCGGGACCTTTTTGCAGGACCAGATCATCTATTCGGTGAACTTTCTCGACGAAGGAAAAATTGTCGGCTGCCGGGAGGAAGAACTGATCGGCGCCGAAGAAGCGTGGACGCCTTCGCGCTTCGAGTTCCGCGAAAAGGTTCGCTCGGCCAAGGGGCTGTCGGTCGGCGGCGAGGTGCTGGTCGCACGCGGCGCCATCGGCGAGGTGATCAAGGTGATCCGTGATGCGCCGGGCGGTGTCGCCTATCACATCCACTTCGAAAGCCTGCTCGGCCGCGTACTGCAAATTCCTGAAGATGCACTGGACGCGGAGGACGGCACGAAAGATGAGGACCACAACGATGCAGCACGGCTATCTTGAATTGAAACTTTCCTGGGAACTGTTCGAAAAAGCGCCGGAAACACTCTCAGACCCCGAGCGTGGTCGTCTGGACAAGGTTGCCGCCAAGCAGAACACCATCGAGCGGCGCATTCTGGCCAGCGCCGAAGCGGCTAATGTCGTTGTCCCCGCCGCCACGCTAAACACGCGGCTGCAGGAAATTCGCAAACGCTACCCGAGCGCGGACGAATTCTCACAGGATCTGGAGCGCATCGGCCTCAGCGAAGCCGAACTGGAAGGCGCCGTGGAACGTGACCTGTACATCGAGGCCGTGCTCGAAAAGGTGGCGTCGGAAGCCGCACCGGTCACCGCCGTCGATGCCGAAATCTACTACCGTCTGCATCCGGAGAGCTTCGACCGCCCGGAAGCCAGGCGGCTGCGTCACATCCTGATCACCTTCGACAATGACCGGGAAAAAGACAAGGCGAGGACACGACTCGACGTCCTGCGCTTCACCCTGAAAACTGCCACCAAATTCGGCGAGGCCGCGCAACGCCTTTCGCAATGTCCGACAGCGATGGAAGGCGGCCAACTCGGGGTGGTCAAGCGCGATCAACTCTACCCTCAGCTTGAAGCGGCTGCTTTTGCGCTGCCCAAAGGGCAAATCAGCAACGTTCTGGAATCGCCTATCGGCCTGCACCTCCGTAAGGCTCCGTCGCTACCGCATGTACTCCTCCATCAAGCTCGTGCATTCTGGGTATTTTTCCGAAGGCACTGGTTATGGCGAGGCGTGGAGCTGAATTTTGGCGGGGTCAACTAGAAGCGTGGCATCGAAGTGATCTGACGCAGCGGGACTACTGCGCGACCCACGGGTTGAGCGAGAAGAGTTTTTATCGGTGGCGCGCGAAAGAGAAGGAATCGATCGCGGCGGCGAAGTCATCGCTAACTCTGGTGCCGATCAGTGTTGCTTCTCTGGCAACGAGCGGCGTCGTACGACTGCACAGTCCGGGCGGCTGGCGCATCGAACTGCCGACGACGAATGTCCCCTGGCTGGCCGGCCTCCTGAGGCAACTGCCATGATCCCGACAGCGACCCAGGTCTGGCTGGTCGTCGAAGCCATCGACATGCGTACCGGCATTGATGGTCTTTCGCAGCGGATACAGAACACCCTCGGTCGAACGCCGTGCGACGGCAGTGCCTACGCCTTCCGCGAGCAACCCGAGTACGAACTGGAAAACGGCAGTTGCATCGGCAACCGCGATTTTAGTTACGAAGACGTGCTCCTCGAATCCGAGGTGCGCTGAACGACCTGAAACCAAGCAGAAATTGCTTGGCTTTACTGACGAACAGCGCGTTCATGTAATCGTCATCAACGACATCACAAGGACATCACCATGAGCCAGATCGACACCATCCTGACCCTGATCGCCCAGAAGCACCTGGACATCAGCACCCTGGAAGCCCAGAAGTCCGACCGCCTCGACTTCCATGACGTTGACGTTGGTGTCGGCGAAGACTCGTGTTTTCTGCATACAGTTCGCACCTCACAGCTCAAAAGGTGCTGCGAGGTCGTACTGAGCAAAGAGCTCGGTCAAACCGCCCAGGCCAAGACCCATGGCTTTGGCGGCTTTACGCGCCGACAAACGCCCGTTTTCTAGCGCCTCGTGCAGCATCCGCACGAAGGAGGGGGAAAACCGCTTAGGCGGGCCTGATACGGATGAACGCTGCGTCTCCTGCGAGAGATTGCGGCGAGTGTCGTCACTGATAGGCGAAGCGTGGGCGCAATACATCGCTAACCCGCCAAAAAAGAAAGGCAAGACATGGGGCGCACGGCATTTATTCGACCATGAAAAGCTGATGCTGCCAGAGCGCATCAAGGGGGAAGGCGTTAACGCCCGCACCCTGACTGCTGGCGTACTCGCTTCACTGGCACCCTTGCCGCTATCCGCCCTGACCGCTGATCGTATCGGCGCATGGCTTGAAGAAGAAACGCCGCGCCGCGCTACACAAGCAGCCCTTGCCTTTCGCCTGCTGCGTGCCTTTACGAACTGGTGCAATGAACGCGACGAATACAAAGGCATCGCCGCACCTGACGCTTGCGCCCGCAAGGTGAGCCGGGAGCATTTAGCGAATGCTGGCGTTAAGCATGACTCGCTACAGCGTGAGCAGTTGCGCCTGTGGTTTGATGCTGTCCGCCGCATCCAAAACCCGACCATTGCCGCCTATCTGCAAGGACTGCTTATTACTGGCGCGAGGCGCAATGAACTGTCTGGCCTGCGTTGGGAAGAAGTAGATTTTCAATGGGGAAGCCTGACGATACGCGACAAGGTGGAAGGCGAGCGCACCATTCCGTTAACGCCCTATCTTGGAAGCCTGTTGCGCGACCTAAAGCGACGCAACGAAGCCGCGCCCACTGTGCGCCGCATGAATACACTGAAGGAAGCCGGGAAGCCGTGGAAGCCTTCGCCGTGGGTATTCAGCAGCCCCACATCCGAATCAGGCAGACTGCAAGAGCCGAGCATTGCCCACCGAAAGGCGGTTGCCGCCGCTGGCTTGCCGCCCGTATCGCTGCATGGCCTGCGCCGTTCCTTTGGTAGCCTGTCGGAGTGGTGCGAGGTTCCCGTGGGCGTAGTCGCTCAAATCATGGGACACAAGCCAAGCGCAACGGCTGAAAAGCACTACTACAGGGAGCGCCCGCTTGACCTGTTGGCTATGTGGCATTCCAGAATCGAAGCATGGATTCTCGAACAAGCCGGTATCGACTTTGTGCCAGAGAAGGCCGGTTTGCGAGTAATTGCCGGGAAAACCACATGACAAACCACGTTGTAACGTATAAAGTACAGATATGCATGATATTCAAGACTATGTGACGGCAGATGGAAAAGACCCGTTTAAGGATTGGGTGGCTTCTTTGGCTGACCGCATGGCGCGAGCACGATTGTTGGCACGAGTGCAGCGCATGGCCGCCGGAAACTTTGGCGACTGCAAACCGCTGGATGATGGCGTGTGGGAGTTAAGGATTGACCACGGTGCAGGCTACCGCATCTATTACGCTCGCGCAGGGAGTCGCTTGATTCTGCTGCTAACCGGCGGCGACAAGCGCCGACAGAAAGCGGATATTGCTACCGCCGTTGATTATTGGCAAGACTTGCAAAGGAGAAACAAATGAGCAAAGCATCGCGTCCGCATGGAGAAGCGGTAATCGAATTGCTGCGAGAAGACCCTGCATTTGCAGATGAATACCTGACTGCTTGTACGGAGGCCATTGACGAACCTGGTGGCCGTGAGGCACTGCTAATGGCGTTGCGTCAAGTGGCAGAAGCTCAGGGCATGGCCGCTGTTGCCGAACGTGCGGGCATGCAACGTGAAGGGCTTTATCGAGCATTGTCACCAAAAGGAAACCCGACACTTAAAACGCTGCTGGCTGTTCTTGCTGGCGCTGGCCTGCGATTGGCCGTGACACGAAACGAAGGCGCTTCGCGCGCGGCCTAGGCCTGCCCTTTACCCGAACAAATGACTGGACAGAAAAGACGATTTCGTATATTTTTC
>NZ_JBMOJE010000046.1:0-35192 GCF_049316945.1 Propionivibrio sp.
CCTTCCCGATTCGAATGTTGGAAAAGGGGAAGTTATTTCGTAGGCGTTCCTTAGCAGGCTTCATATTCCCAGCAACGTTTATCAGGAGTGCCAGATGTCCATCGCAGCCATCAATGTCCGCAACCAGTTCCGCGGCAAGATCAAGGAAATCATCCACGGGCCGGTTGTTTCGGAGGTCGACGTCGATACGCCGGCCGGCATCATTACTGCCGTCATCACCACCCGTTCGATCAAGGACCTCCAACTGGTTCCCGGCAGCGAAGTGCTGGCGCTGGTCAAGGCCACCGAAGTGTCGATCGCCAAGCTGTTCACCGGTTTGCGCACCGGTCTGTCACTGGCCTGGATGTTTCTCGTCGCGGCCGAATTGATTGCCGCCACACGCGGCCTCGGCTATCTGCTAATCGACGGTCGCGAGACGGGCCGCGCCGATCTGGTGATCGTCGCCATCATCGTCCTCGCGCTGCTCGGCAAATTGTCCGACAGCTTGTTGCAGTGGCTCGAACATCGCCTGCTGTCCTGGCGCGACACCTTCGACAGTCGTCCCTCCTGAGGAACTCTCATGTCAGAAACACTTCTCGATCTTTCGGTCGAGGCCAAGGATTTCGGCACGCTTCGTGTCATTGACCGTGTCCACTTTGAAGTCCAGCGTGGCGAAGTGCTTAGCCTCGTCGGCCCCAGCGGTTGCGGCAAGAGTATGTTGCTGCGCATCGTCGCCGGGCTCGACGCCCAGTATTCGGGCAAGGTGCGGGTCAACGGGGAGCAACCGCAACTGCACTCGCGCGATGTCGGTTTCATCTTCCAGGAGCCGCGCCTGTTGCCGTGGCTCACGGTCGCAGATAACGTCGGTTTGATCTCGGCCGGGGTGGCGGCAAGCATCCGCACGTTCGCGAACTGCTGGCCGAAGTCGGTCTGGCCGATTTTGCTGACGCCTTCCCCAGGCAATTGTCCGGCGGCATGGCGCAACGCACGGCCATTGCCCGCGGCCTGTTCACCCAGCCTTCGCTGTTGTTGCTCGACGAGCCGTTCAGCGCCGTCGATGCCTTTACGCGCATGCGCCTGCAGGAACTTCTGCTGTCGATCGCTGCCCACCACGGCACGACGCTTTTGCTGGTGACACACGATGTCAACGAAGCGGTGTACCTGAGCGACCGTGTGCTCGTTTTCTCCAGCAACCCCGGCCAGATCAGGGGTGAAATTGCGGTGAATATCCCGCGTGCCCGTGATCGTGTGCGCGGCGCACGGCTGGCACAACGTGAAAGCGAGGTGCTGACGCTGCTTAACGGAGGCGAATCGCGCTATCTGGATTACCTTGATATCCGCGATGAAATCGCCAGCATTCCACGCCAGTACGAACCGATCAACCTCGATACCTTTGCCTTTGCCCTCTAACGGGCATGGCTTTGAAATACGCTCAAATTATGAAAGTCATGCCCGTTTCCCTCCCTTGCAGGGCGCATTCCGGCTTACCAGCCGGAATCGCTCGATGGGCGCGGAGCATGCTCCGCGAAATCCCCATCTCGCCCCCCGACCCCTCTGATGAAACTACTAGCCACTCGACTAAGCTGCCAAAAGACGGCAGCCAAGTCGCTGGTTATCCCAGAGGGCGAGGGGAGGTTCGAGAGTCGCTAGCGCGACTTCCACGTTAAAGGAAAAATAATGAACGCAGAACAACTGAAAGCTGCTCAAGCACCACTCAAGGCGAGCTACAAGGAAAATCCCCAATCCGCCCTATGGACACTCTCCGCGCCGCCTCTGCGGTGGATTTTTGATATTTTGACAGCCTCTCGGTAACAGCGCCCTGCGCGTGCCAATTTTTTCGGAAACATGAAAGATCACTTGCCATCACTTGAAACGCTGACCGTCCACGGCCTTGGACGACTCGCCGAACCCTATCGTGATCTGGTGCCGCCGATCCACCTGTCCACCACTTTCGAGCGCGCCGGTGACGGCAGCTATCCGGGCGGCCGCGTCTATTCGCGCGACGCCAGCCCGGCCTACGACGAGGTTGAGGAAGTGCTGCGCCAGCTCGAAGGCGGCGCCCAGGCGCTGCTCTTCGGCTCCGGCATGGCCGCCGCCAGCGCCGTGCTGCAGGCGCTGGAACCCGGTGCGCGCATCGTCGCGCCGCGTTCGATGTACTGGGCGTTGCGCAAGTGGCTGCTCGATTTCACTGCCAACTGGCACATTGATCTCGCTTTCTACGATAACGCGGGAGAGTCCAATCTCGCCGATCTCGAACGCCAGCTTGTCGCCGCACCGACGCGCCTGTTGTGGATCGAAACGCCGGCCAATCCAGGCTGGGAAGTGACTGACATCCGCGCCGCCGCCGAACTTGCCCACCGCCACGGCGCCCTGGTGGTGGTCGATTCGACGGTATCGACGCCGGTGCTGACGCAGCCGCTCGAACTCGGCGCCGACATCGTCATGCATTCGGCAACCAAATACCTGAACGGTCATTCCGATGTGGTCGCCGCCGCGCAGATGCATGGCGGCTTCGGCGGCATGCTTTCGATTCGCCTGGCAGGAGGCGAGGGCAGGGCGCGCGACTTCGCCGCACGCCTGCAGGTGTTCCGGCGCGCCACCTCGCTCGGCTGCGTCGAAAGCCTGGTCGAACACCGGGCCAGCGTTGAGGGACCGGGAACCCTGTGTCCGCCCGACCTGCTGCGTCTGTCGATTGGCATCGAACCCGTCGCCGACCTGCTGGCCGACCTCAATCAGGCACTCGAATAGCGGATTCTTACCATCCCTGCAGCCCGCACCGATAGGCAATCTACAAGCAGGCATGCCCGAGAGCCAATGAATACGCGGCACTTCAGCTTGCTATCGCGTAGATCGCCTGTTCATAGGGGTTGCAGCGATGCTTATGGAAATCGGCATTCACACATCAACCCATTTTTACCCTTTGATTGCGAATACTCATGTCTGACTCAGAACTTTTCCCCGTCCCTCCAGGATTTGCGGCGCACGCCCATATCGACGAAGCCGCCTATGCGGCGCTCTATCGCCGCTCGCTGGATGACCCGGAAGGATTCTGGCGCGAGCAGGCCGCTTTCCTCGACTGGATCAAGCCGTTTTCCGAAGTCCGCGACACCCGGTTCGATCCGCTCGAACCGCGCATTCGCTGGTTTGCCGACGGCACGCTGAACGCTTCGGTCAACTGCGTCGACCGACACCTGCCGGCCAAAGCGGCGCAGCCGGCCATCCATTGGCAGGGTGACGATCCGGGTGAATCGCGAACCGTGACTTGGGGCGAACTGGGCGACCAGGTGAACCGCCTGGGGAACGTACTCCGCGGCCTCGGCGTGGAAAAGGGCGACGTGGTTACCATCTTCCTGCCGGTCATCCCCGAAATCATGGTCGCCATGCTCGCCTGCGTACGCATCGGCGCCGTGCATTCGGTGGTCTTCTCCGGCTTTTCCGCCGAGGCTTTGGCCAACCGCATCGACGATGCCGGTGCCAAGGTGCTGATCACCGCCGACCAAGCCCATCGCGGCGGCCGCGTGGTGCCGATCAAACACCATGCCGACGCGGCGTTGCTCAGCCAGCCATCGGTAAACGCGGTTGTCGTGGTGCGCCGTTCGGGTGCCGACGTTCCGTTCACGCCGGCGCGCGATTACTGGTATGACGAGGCGCTCGCTGCCGCCGAAGCCTGGTGCCCGCCGGTCGAAGTCGGTGCCGAAGATACGCTGTTCATCCTTTACACCTCCGGCTCGACCGGCAAACCGAAAGGGCTGGTGCATACCACCGGCGGCTATCTGGTCCATGCCGGCACCAGTTGGCGCAATATTTTCGACTGGCACGAAGGCGATGTTTTCTGGAGTACCGCCGATGTCGGCTGGGTTACCGTTACCTGACCAATCGCCCGGACCAGTTCGACTACCACGCCGCCATTCAAGCCGGATTACCTATTGGCTCCGGCGAAGTGGAGAGCGCACATCGCTATATCATTCAGAAACGCCTCAAGCTGTCCGGCGCCTGGTGGAAGCCAGAAAACGCCCAAGCCATGCTGAACCTCCGCGTCACCCGGGCCAATGGCGGATGGAATCGATATTGGGATGCCATCGCCGCTTGAGTCAATCGCAACCGTCACTTTCGATCACACCCCCTGTCGGGGCAAGCGTTGAGCGTTCGGCGCCTGGTGGCGCGTCAGGATGCGCCCATTGAGCCAGTCACCTACTGGATGACGGTAGGCGATCTGTTGGCATTGCCCTGGCTGAGCCGGAAGATTGCGCAAATCCGCTATGGATTGCAGGGGCAGATTCCCGACGGCATGCTGGTGCGGATATCAAGTCTGGACCATGACAGTGAGCGCGCATTTGCCTTGCAGGCAGGTTTTGTCGAAGATTTACAGCAGAGTATTCCCTGCCAATTGGGCTTTGCCAAATCGGAAATTCACGCGGGTATCGACTAGTTTTCAACAAAGGTTTTCACTTGTGACACAACCCGTCAGGGTGGCTGGATTCCAATGACCCCATTATCGTGGGATTGGAATTGTCATGAGCGAAATGGACTTGTCGATGGCCGCAGAACAGCAATTGCTTGTTTCGGTTGTGGTCATTGGACGCAATGAGGGGCCACGCCTGCTGGCCTGTCTCGATTCGATTGCGGGCATGTCGCTGGATGCCCACACGATTGAAGTGATCTACGTCGATTCGGATTCGACTGATGGAAGTCCGGAAATGGCCGCGGCACGGGGAGCGAATGTCATTCGTGTCAAACCGGAACGACCGTCGGCGGCACTAGGCCGCAATGCCGGATGGCGGGCTGCTCGCGGCGAATTCATCCTGTTCCTTGACGGCGATACACAACTGAATCCGGAGTTTGTCGCGCATGCGCTGGCGGCCTTTGATGCAGCCGACGTGGCGATTGTCTGGGGACATCGCCGGGAGTCGAACCCCGAGCAGTCATTTTATGTCCGCGTGCTCGATCTTGACTGGATTTACCCCCCGGGGGACACTGAGTTTTGTGGTGGCGACGCGCTTGTCCGGCGTTCAGTGCTGGACGCGGTGAATGGATTTGATGAGTCGCTGATCGCCGGCGAGGAGCCGGAAATGTGCCGGCGCATTCGTGCTGATGGCGGACGTATCGTGCATCTGGATGTGCCGATGACCAAGCACGATCTGGCGATCTCCCGGTTTTCTGCCTACTGGCGCCGGGCTTTCCGTGCCGGGCATGCCTACGCTGAAGTGGCCGCCCGTTTTCGCGACAGCGAAGATCCGTTCTGGCGGCGCGATGTTCAGCGCAATTGGCTGCATGGCGGTGGCTTGCTGCTCGGCTCGCTCTGCTGGTTTGCCTTGTTGCTACAGGCATCGCCACCGAGTTTTGCTGTGGCCGCCCTGATGTCGCTTGCCGGGTTCGCGGTCATTGCGCGGTCAACCCTGAGAAACGCATGGAAATCAGACAATCTGACGACCCGGGTGCTCTATGCGCTGCACAGCCATTTTCAACAGATTCCAATTCTTTGCGGGCAATTATCACAGCGCAGGGATGCCCGTCGCGGACGTCAGCGTCGCTTGATTGAGTACAAGGATTAGTCGCCTCTGAGCCAATGAATTCAGCAAGAGTTATCAGTTCCGACACAAAGCCGGATTGTGAAACGCTGTAATGGGAACTGTCGAAACTTGAAAGGTGAATGATGGCATCAAGCAAGGAAATTCTGGCGCTCGGCCTGTGTCCACTTGCCACTCTGGCCAATCACCTGACTGCGCCATGGCAGCGATTGTGGGCCTTTGCCCGCCTGAAGGCGTGCCTTCCCGATGTCAGCCATTCGGTGGTGGTCATGGGTTTGCCGGAACTTCACGGCTCGCGGGCGATAGCGTTGGGTCGTAATCTCTACTTGTATCGTGATCTCTACCTTGAAACCCAGGCAAAGGGCTTCATTCAGATCGGTGACGATGTCGTTTTGTCGCGCGGCGTCCATCTTGTTGCCTTCGCCGGAATCACCATCGGTGCCGGCAGCATGATCGGCGAGTACGCCAGCATTCGCGACGCCAACCACTGCTTCGGCGATGGCTTGGCGATTCGAGATTCCGGACATGCGGCAGCACCCGTCAAAATCGGGCGCAATGTCTGGATCGGCCGTGGCGCCTGCATTTTGTCCGGTGTAGAGATTGGTGACGGTGCGGTGGTTGGCGCGAATGCCGTGGTCACGCACCATGTGCCCGCCAACGCCGTGGTTGCGGGTGTCCCGGCGCGGATGCTTGGCCAGGCGGTAGCGGCATGAAGCGCCAACGCATTCTGCTGGTCGCTTACCAGTGTGCTTCCGGCATGGGGTCGGTCTCGCAGATTGGCTGGGAGTGGTATTCCAGATTATGTGAGTCACATGATGTCACGCTGGTCACGCACCCCCGGAACCACGAGGCGCTGGCCAAGGCGGGAGCGCCGTTGGCTGGAAGCGAGATAATCGAAATCGATACCGAGTGGTTTGCCGGCCCCTTGTACCGCTTGGCCAAGCGTATTTTTCCGCGGAGCGAGCACAGCGTTTTCCTAGTTTCCTCGCTGGATTATTTCGTTTTTGATCGAGCCGCCCATCAACTTCTGCGTCAGCGCCTGCGCGATGGGGCATCTTGGGATGTGCTGCATCGTGTCACGCCGGTGACGCTTGCCGCACCGACCTGGCTTGGGCGCCTCGGGTTGCCGACGGTGATCGGGCCGCTCAATAGTGGCCTGACCGATCCGCCCGGTTTCTCCGCCGTATTGCGCCAGGAGTCGACCTGGCTGGTGCGGGTACGTGAGTTTGGTCGTCTGTTCGACGGCATCATCGGTTCGTCACGTCGTGCCACACGGATCCTGACGGCAACGCGTGCGACCCTGAGTGGTGTGCCGAAAAAATATCGCGGACGTTGCCTGTCGATGGTCGAAAACGGGGTGAACCTGGATCGCTTTAGCGCCACCGACTGGCCGGATGCGCCGAGCCGGAACAATCCCTTGCGTGTTCTCTTCGTCGGTCGGCTGATCCCGGCCAAGGCGCTTTCTTTGTTGCTTGAGGCGCTGGCTTTGTTGGTCAGTCAGGGCTGTGCCGTGCGTCTTGCGGTGGTCGGCGATGGCCCGCTACGCCAGCAATGGGATGAGGAGAGTCGGGTGCTCGGCCTGCTGGATGTGGTGAGCTTCCAAGGAAATCTTCCCGCCGCGGCGGTGGCCCTTGAAATGCAGCGCGCGCATGTATTTTGTCTGCCGTCGGTACGTGAATCAGGCGGGGCGGTGTTGCTTGAAGCAATGGCATCGGCCCGGCCGGCGATTGCGATGAATTTTGGCGGTCCTGCCGAGTTGATCGATGAAAAGGTGGGGCACCTGATCGATCTGACCTCGCCAGCGGCAGTAGTCAAGGAACTGGCGGCAACACTGCAGGATGTGATCGACCATCCGCAAGACTGGATGGCGCGCGGCCGGGCCGGGCGGCATCGGGTTGAAGCCGGCCATAGCTGGCCGGCGAAAATCCACCGCGCAGAAAAAATCTACGATGAAATCATTTGTGAAGGACAGGGAACGTGATCGCTGAAATGAAACATTCTGTGGCGGCATTGGAAGCGGCAGGCAACACTGAAAGCCTTGCTACGCGGACTGCGAACAGTACGCCACGCATGGCTTATCTGATCAGCCGTTATCCTTCTGTTTCGCATACCTTTATCCTGCGTGAGGTTCGCCAGTTACGCATGAAGGGCTTCGAGATTGCCTGCGCCTCGGTCAACGCGCCTGACCGCAGCCGCGATGAGATGACTGCCGATGAGCGCGAGGAACTTGACCTGACCTACTATCTCAAGGCGCATGGGATGGCCGGTGCGCTGGGCGGGCATTTATGGGGTCTGGCGCGACCAGCGGCCTATCTGCGCGGCTTGCGCAAGGTCTTGACCTTTGGTGGCTGGAACATCAAGCAGATGCTTTACGGTTTTTTCTACTTTACCGAGGCACTGATGCTGGCGCGCTGGATGCAATCTCGGCAGATCAGTCATCTGCATGTGCATTTCGGTACGGCGGCGGCGAATATTGCCCTGCTGCTCAAGCAGTTTTCGCCGATCGGGCTTTCGATGACCATTCATGGTCCGGACGAATTTTATGATGTACAGGCTGAAAAGCTTATCGAGAAGATCGGCGCGGCGGATTTCATGGTCTGCATCGGACGTTTTGCCCGCAGTCAGTTGATGAAGCTGTCGCCAGCGGCAAACTGGGGAAAGTTTGATATCTGCCCGCTCGGCGTCGACGTTGCCAATTACAACCCGATACGTCAGCCCGCTGGCGATCGTCCATTCACCATTCTTTGTGTCGGTCGCCTGACCCCGGCCAAAGGACAGCATGTGCTTGTCGATGCCTGTTCCGTGCTGCGCGATTGGGGGCGAATATTCAAGCTGGTGATCGTCGGCAACGGGCCGGATGAAAATTCACTGCGAGACGCGGTCGATCGCCACGGATTGGCGGATTTCGTCGAGATGACCGGGCCCCTGAATCAGGATCAGGTGCGTGCCAGGTATGCTCAGAGCGACGTCTTTGCTTTGCCCAGTTTTGCCGAGGGTATTCCGGTTGTGCTGATGGAAGCCATGGCCAGCGGTGTGCCCTGTGTGACGACGCGTATTACCGGCATCCCGGAGCTGATCCGCGATGGAATCGATGGCTTGCTGACCACCCCCTCCGATGTTCTGGAGCTGGCCGATACGCTGGCGCAGTTGATCGACGATCCTGCGCTGCGCAATGAGCTCGGTGAAGCCGGCCGCGAGCGGGTGCGTGAGCATTATGATCTGACGACCAATGTGACGCGTCTGGCCGAGATATTACGCCGGCGTCTCGGGCGAGCCATCCATGCCTGAGTCGATGCCAGCACTGGTGCTGATGCTCTCCCTGGTGATCCTGGTCTTGCCGGGAACGCTGTATCTGTTGCTCCTTTCACTGGCTGGGTTGCATACGGTGACACTGCCCGTTGGCCTTGTCCCTGCGCCGGGTCGATTGGCGATCATTGTGCCGGCTCACAACGAAGCGGCGCATATTGCCCGCACGGTGGATAACCTGCTGGCCATTTGCCGCCAGGATGGTGATGCCATCGTCTGCGTCATTGCCGACAATTGTAGCGATGCGACGGCTGAAATTTCCAGAGCCCAGGGTGCCCGTGTGCTGGAACGTCACAATCTAGAACAGCGTGGCAAGGGCTATGCGCTGGATTTTGCGTTCAATACGCTGGCCAACGAAGGGTTTCTCGGCTATCTGGTGATCGATGCCGATACGCTGGCCGAAACCAATCTGCTAAGCGTGATTCGTGCCCACTTTGCGGCGGGGGCTCAGGTCGTACAGACCCGTTACACGGTGCTGAATGCCGGGGAGTCGGCGCGTACCCGGCTGGCTGAACTTGCACTCTGTGCCTTCAATTGTCTGCGGCCACGTGGTCGGCATGTGCTCGGCTGGTCGGCAGGGGTGCTTGGTAACGGCTTTGCCTTGCGCCGCGAAGTGCTGGCACGGGTGCCGTATTCCGCGACTTCAGTGGTTGAGGATCTGGAGTATCACTTGCGCCTGATCGAGGCGGATATCCGCGTGCACTTTGCCGACGAAACCGTGGTCCGTGGAGACATGCCGGTCGCCGGTGCCGGGCAGAAGACCCAGCGTGCGCGCTGGGAGGGCGGGCGTTTGCGCATGCTGCTTGATCATGCGCCATTATTGTTGCGGCGGGTCTTGAGCGGTCAGCTGCGCTTTTTTGAACCCTTGCTGGATCTGCTTTTGTTGCCAATCGCCTATCACTCGCTGTTGTTGCTGTGCTTGCTGCTGCTGCCATTTCCATTGGCCTCGATGATCGCCCTGTCCGGCTTTGCCATCGTGGCCTTGCATGTGCTGATTGCAGCACGGGTTGGCGGCCTTTCTTGGGGACAGTTGGCGGTGATCTTCACTTATCTCCCGAAATACCTGTTGTGGAAGCTTTCCATGCTGCGTTCGATTGTGAGCGCTTCAAAAACCTCGACCCGGTGGGTTCGGACCGATCGCGATAGTTCTTCCTGAAAGCCATCCCATGTCCAGTCAAGTGAAAACCAGCGTCATCATCGTTTCCTTCAATACCCGCGAGATTCTGCGCGCCTGTCTCAATCGATTGTTCGACGTGTGTCAGGATCTGATCCTGGAAGTTATCGTGGTCGATAATGCCTCACGCGATGCCTCGGCAGAGATGGTGGAGCGGGACTTTTCCGATGTTCGCCTGATCCGTAGCCAAATCAATCTTGGTTTCGCGGCGGCCAACAATGTTGGCTTCAAGGTGGCAACCGGCGCTACCATCCTGCTTCTCAATCCGGATGCACTGCTTGAGCCGGGGGCCTTGCAGCGTTCGCTGGCTTACATGGCAGCGGATCCTCGCAGCGCTATGGGGGGCGGCTTGCTTGTGGACAAAGCAGGGCAGTGGCAGCCGTCAGCCAGGTGCTTTCCTTCGTTGCTCAATGAGTTTCTGGTCCTCTCAGGACTTGCCGCCCGTTTTCCCAAGTCCCGCTTTTTCGGACGCTTTGACCGCACCTGGGACGATTCCGGCCAGCCGGCAAAGGTGGATTGGGTACCCGGTGCCTTTGCGCTGATCCGTCGTTCGGCGCTGGAACAGGTTGGCGGTTTTGATGAGCGTTTCTTCCTTTACTACGAGGAGGTCGATCTCTGCCGGCGTTTTCATCAGGCCGGCTGGACGATCTGGTATTGGCCCGAGGTGGTGATTCGCCATTGGGGAGGTGAATCATCGAAAACAGTCGAAAATCATGACTTCTCCTCTTCCGGTTCACAACTGACACTGTGGCGAATGCGCAGTGAGCTGTTGTTTTACCGGAAGCATCATGGCTGGCTGATTACAAAACTGGTCGCCGGCCTTGAGCATGGCTGGCATCGCTTGCGTGCCTGCCGTGCCGCCCGTAGCGGCAAGGGAATCAAGGCTGATGAGTCAGTTCGTATCGCTGATCTGATGCAGCGCGCCTGGCAGGAAACGCAGGCGGGTCAGCGGAGTCCGCCTCGTCCCTGGTAAGGAACGTTTATGAAATAAGGTCCCCTTTTCCAACATTCGAATTGGCATTTCTGGTGTGCGATGCAAAAAGATAAAATCGGGGAGATAGATCGTAGCCGTTCCTGAACAAATGCCGGAAAGGCGCATGGATAGGCAATCTACAGCCTATGTTCCTGAACAATGGCGTATTCATTGACTCTTCAGGCTTGATGGTTGTAGATCGCCTATCGAAGCGGCTTTCAGCGATTAGTTACTGAAAAAGAACACCAATTTCATGAACGGTAATTTTTAATGTTCGATTTATTACGCGAAGACTGGAAAACCTACGATAAAGATATCTCACGACAGGGCTTTTGGGTCATGTGTGTCTATCGTTTCGGGCAGTGGCGCTATCGTCTTCATCCGGCGCTGTTGCGCAAACCGTTTTCCTTTGTCTATCGGGTGCTGCGCACCTTGTGTCAGATTGCCACCGGGATTGAGCTGCATTGTGAAACGCGGGTTGGCCGGCGGCTGTTGATCGAGCATTTCGGAGGAATCATCATCAGTGGTGACACGGTGATCGGCGATGATGTCGTGATTCGCCAGGGGGTCACCATTGGCCTGATGCATACCGGTCAGCGTGGTGCGCCGGTTATTGGCAACCGGGTTGATATTGGTGCCGGGGCTAAAATTCTTGGCGCTATCAGCATTGGCGATGATGCGGTGATTGGCGCCAACGCTGTGGTCATTCGGGATGTTCCGGCAGGTGCGTTAGCTGTTGGCGTTCCGGCCCGGATCAAATTGAAGCGTCGCCAGGCGGAGTGATTCAAAAAATGTGGTCAAGCAACGGCGTTGGCGGCTACCTTCTCAATGCGGTATCCATAACCGTAAACAGGAATGATCTGCCAGCCATTGTCCGGATTGATGGAGAGTTTTCGGCGAATTCGGCTGACATGAGTGTCGACCGTGCGCGTATCTACATCTGCGTTCAGACCCCAGAGTTTTTCCAGAAGGCGCACGCGTGGGAGTAATTTTCCGTGGTTCTGGAAAAGATAGCAGGCCAGTTCGAACTCTTTTCGCGTCAGTTCAATTTCTTTGCCATGCAAGCGAATCTGGCGAAGATCCTGATTTATTTCATAGACACCAATCTGCACAACGCTAGGTGGCGTCATGCGCCGGGCCAGTGACTCAATCCGGGCCAGCAGTTCAAAACATTTTGCGGGTTTGACCAGATAGTCGTCGGCACCAGCACGCAAGGCCGTAACAATGTCGAGTTCTGAATCGCGTGAGGTGATGAAAATCACCGGGATATGCCAGCCACGATTCTCGCGTATCCATTTCAGAGCGAGTTCCCCAGAACTGTCTGGAATCATCCAGTCAATAATCAGGAGATCGAACGGTTCGTTATCGAGCGATTCGATGAATGATTTTGCTGTGCCGAAGCACGTGCAACTGTGTTGCGCAGTTCCCAGCCAGAGACGATAAAGTTCCTGCTGAGCCAAGTCGTCTTCAAGTACGCCGATACGCATCAAACTTTAATACTCCCGAGTTTATTGCTTTTGCCTGCGAGCCTTCCGGTTTTCATTACGTTGACATGATCCTGGAAGAAAAGTATTTGCACATCATAGCATGCAGCCTGGGGCTTGGCTCTTCGGGGAGCGAAAGAATGGGTTGCCTTCATCTCTGTTGGTTACGGGATCTGAGGTGCTCTGGTCGCGCTGCACTCGGCGTGCGTGTGAGAATTTTTCTTAATTGGCTTCGTGCTTTTCATCCGTCGGGGCGCAAAAGAATAGTGACTTTGCGCTAGTGACCACGCCATCGGTCTTGAAACAGTCTTTAGACATCGATTCCTGCATTAATTCAGCATTCAGGACATCCTCATCCATGGGTATTAGGTCGAGGACAATAATGAAACAGCCAATCAGTACGATGAAAAGAAATGCCTTGAGTAGATGGTCGATCATGATGGGTGTTGCATGTCTCGGAAATTAAAGTGGCGGGAGATCCGTTCTGCCCCATATGCGTTGAGATGGCCGTTGTCGCTGTAGATTCAGAAGAATTTTCAACGAGTTCAGCGTGACTTTTGTGTCGCAAGTGTGAATTGTTGAAGACGGTGGTGGCTTGGCACTGAAACCAGGCGCCTGGGGGGTTAAAAGTTTGCAATTGGGACACAGACGCCGGCGATCACTCAGCTAAATTGACTACGGTCAGGCAAGGCTGCGCTTTCGTGTCATCACTTTGAGAAGAGATTTCTGTATGAATAATCAAGCTGAACAATGGGTCGCTACCAATGCTTCTCCGCTAAAGGTCAATGCATCCCGGCGAAACATGATCCGGATAGCACTTGCGCTCGCTTTTTCCGGTTGTGCCGGGTTGATCACGGGAAGCCGGATGTCTCCGCTCCTTTCGCTGGGTGGTGGCGATATTGAAGATGGCTTTGTTCTCGTGAATGGATGGGTCATCCCCAAAAAATATTTCCAATTGGAGGCCAAATGATCAGTGATTTTCAGGATCATAAAAAATTTGGTGCTTACGACTTGTGCGTCGTCGGCTCTGGGCCCGCAGGGATTACGCTGGCTTTGCAACTGGCACGGCAAGGGCTTCGCATTGCTCTGCTCGAAGGCGGCGGTCTGTCGTACGACGAGGCCTCGCAGTCGCTCTATGCAGTCAAGACGCTAGGCGTTGACCTTTATGCTCAGGGTGCACGCTTGAGGTATTTCGGTGGTACTTCAAACCATTGGTCCGGTCGGTGTCGCCCCTTCGAAGCAGCAGATTTTTCCGGCGATCCTTTGGGGGGCATGCCGGGGTGGCCGATTGCCTTTGAAGAGTTCAACAGGTTTTTGCCAGAGGCTATGCATATTCTTGATTTACCGGAGACCGGGTTTTCTGCAGTAAATCCTGATATGCCCGGCGGGAAGTTTTCAGCGGACCGGTTTGCAATGAGTTCGCCGACGCGCTATGCCAGCAAATACCTAGAGGAGATCAAGGCCTCTAAAAACATCGACCTTTTTTATAATTGCAATTGTGTCGATGTGATTTACAACAAGGCAACTGGCGACATTTCCTCGATAAGTCTGGTTGATTACAAAAAACAGCGCTCCAGCGTGACGGCGCTGCGCTACGTACTCGCTCTGGGCGCCATTGAAAATGCACGCATGCTGCTGCATAGCGAAACCCTGCAAGCCGCTAAACTCCAAGGCATGCATTGGGCGGGGCGATGTTTCATGGAGCATCTGAATATTTCACTCGGAAGTTTCATTGCCTCGGAGCAATTCAAATACTCGGACGCGCAATATTTTCCAAGTGACAGGTTCGTTGGCCTGTCGAAAACTGGGCGGGGCAATATTTCATTCGGGGTTGTTCAGGAGGTCAATTCCTACGGACGGACGGCGTCGACCAAGAATTTTTTCAAGAATCTCGCCTGCAATCTCGGCGTCTCCGACAAGGTTCAATTTATCGAGAACTTCAATTGCCCTGGCGCCGGGACGATTGGCACATTGCTTGAGCAGTTCCCGAGTGCCGAAGGAAGCCGGATTACGCTGAGTGAAGAGCGGGATGCTCTTGGGGTACGAAAGGCAGTGGTCAAGTGGGTGCTGAGTCCGGAAGACAAAATGACGATTCGAACGATCGGGAGGGAGATTGCCAAGAACTTTGCAAGTTCCGGTCTCGGTTTCGTCAAACTGAACGACTTTGTCACGAATGATTCCCTTGAAATTCAGTTCTCTCATCATTGTCATCACATGGGTACCACCCGGATGGCAAGTTCCTCTCGCTGGGGGGTTGTCGACAAGAACTGCAAAGTCTTTGGGGTGAGCAATCTGTATATCGCGGGAAGCAGTGTTTTCTCAACGGGGGGCGGCGGCAATCCGACGATGCCGCTTGTGCAACTTGCCGTCCGCCTGGCAGATCACCTGCTTAAAAACCCGGGGACGAATTCACATTGAAATTTGCGCCTTTGCGGTGAACAACTGAGGTTTTCAGGCTTAAGGTTTGGCGGTGCTGCGGATGGTTACGGTCGATAGGTCAAAACCAGTCGATACGCTGCGCATCGTGATGCGCAGGGTGTGGAAACCCTTCTCCAGCACCAAGGGTAGGGAAAGGTTGTCGACTGACTTTTCCCAGCCATTTGCCTGTAACTCAACGCCGCTATGAATGCCTTTCCCGTCGACTGCGATATCCAGTCGATTGCCGAGTTTGTCACTCGCCGCATTGAAAACGAGTTCGTAACTGCCGCTCTGCGTAGCCAGCACGAGGTAGTCGAGCGAGCTTCCAGTATGCAGGTGACGAAGGGTCTTGCGCGAGGCTTCGGAGTAGGGGGGGTAATTGCCGGCAAAGGCCAGGGCGGAGAATGTTCCTGGCGCCGTATTTCGTCCCTTGAGGGCAGGTTTTGGCTCGGCCAGAGACTTATCGACGCAACGAATCTTCGGGGTGTCGATGATCGCCAGATCCGTGGTCAGCTCCCAGGCTCCGTACTGGGTATCCCAATTTCCCGCGCCCGCGTTGAACCACATGAACAACTGCCCGCCATTCTCGTACCAGGTGTTGAGGTAACGATTGCAGATGCTTTCCATGCGCGGAGCGAGATTGGCGTTTTTCTTGGCCTCAATGCTGCCGGGCCCAAAGGTGTCGGAGCCGCCTTCGTAGGCCATGAAAGGTAGGCCATGCCAGCGGGCCAATGCCAGATTTTTCTCAAAACGATTGATCTCAGGCAGGCGTTCAATCGAGTTCTCCATGGCCTGCAGGACCTGCTCGGTCGTGAGATTCTCGACGTTCTGCTGGGGGCCCAGGTTGAAGTAGGGGGCTCCCGCCATGGCGTAGAAATATTGGGATGGTGAGCCGTAGACCGCGTCAAGGAACTTGAGGCCAATCTCGGTGGTGTAGGTATTCACGACCTGGATGGCGTAAATCGGCCGCACTGTCGTCATCATCGCCGCGTCGCCATAGACGCTGCGGAAAATATCACTGATCTCCTTGCCGCGCTTGGCGATGCGTCGATAACCGAGTGTTGCCCGGTCTTTCTTGCCGTCGTAGGCAAGCGGCGAAGCGGGGTTCTCCCGCACTTCAGCTTCAGCCATGTCGAAATTGGTGCCGTGCTGCTTGAACTGGCCATTCCAGACCTCATTGCTGTACTCGACGTAGA
The DNA here is from genome assembly GCF_049316945.1 of Propionivibrio sp. Lineage (GTDB taxonomy): Bacteria > Pseudomonadota > Gammaproteobacteria > Burkholderiales > Rhodocyclaceae > Propionivibrio. Next base: position 16,059 of record NZ_JBMOJE010000046.1, read on the forward strand.
TCTTGCTTTGCGGGTTGAGGCTGCCATGCAGCAGGCGGGCGAGTTGCAATACATAGTCATCGTCGGCCGCAGCCGGAATGTTTATCCAGATGTTTTTGCCTGTCTGGTTGGCGAGTTCGACAATATGTTCCCATGGAACGCCATTGGGTGAAGCGTAGTGGCTTAGTTGCGGTGATGTCCGGTTGACCCAGTGTTTGACCGGATTATTGTTGGTGCGCAGCCAGTCCATGAAGCGCAGCGTCTGGAAGCGGGCAACGTGGTCGAGAAAGGCGCGGGTGAACAAGGGTGGATTTTTGGCATCGTAGCCAGGCCGGATCACTTTCAGATTACGGATACCCTCGCCGGTCTGGGTAAATGACAGCACAAGTTGATTGGCGTCATCCGGCAGGTCGACCTCGACCGTACTCAGGTTCGCGGCCGAATCATAATGCGCTGGATGTATTACGGCTTTCGAAGCCACTGCACTGACCTTGGCGCGGCCATTGAAAGAAACCTTGTAGGTTCCCGGGATGCCAGCCAGCCCGGCTTGCCGGGTCATCAGGAATGCCCCGAAGTCGCCCACCGGCCAGCCATCGTCGGCGATAAGTGCCTTTTCATCCCAGGGTGCTTCAGGCGTACCAAAGCGGCGCGCATGAAGCATCAGGTCGGCGTAAACATGGGTCCGGGTATTGTCGGTAATGGGCGGAGGATTGGCGCCGAGCAAGGCCTCGGCAGTAAGCCCCAGTTCTTGATGACGGGGTGGATAAGGCGGCTTTTCTGTCACTTGTGCGGCCACCGGTTGGACTGAAAAAGAGCTTGTGCCACTTTCGCAGGCAATCGCGAACATGGCGGCAAGCACCGGTAGCAATTTGGCTGCTCGTTTGAAACGGGATATTCCTGACATGGCGTATCTCAATACATGACGCGCCGGAATGGCGCGGTGTCGTCGGGCGGAGTTACGTCCTGCCCATTGCCGGAAGAGAGTTTTTCTTGTCGTCGCTTGATGCTTTCGCCCCAGCCAAGCAGTAGGAAAATCATGGGCTCGGTTTGTGAGCCCATATATACGGTAGAGAACGAGATGGCGCACATCAGGTAGATTCCCGAGAAGGTGAAGCCGATCGGCGGCGAGCCCGATGGCGACGCGAGGCCGAATTTTATCTGGGAGACGATGGCGTAAAACAGGATTAGTGCAAACAGTGCCGGAGCAAGTACGCCATGTTGCAGCGCCATTCCGAAGAACGCATTGTCAATCGATTCCATGCCGGGGATCTTCGGTCGCGTGGTCAACCCCCAGCCGGTCCACATTTTCTCGTACATGAATTCCTTGTAGCGGTCGATCATTTCCTTGCGATAGAGCATGGTCAATGCCTCGCCACTAATCACTTCGCCTTCCTTGGGAGTGATGTAGGAATCGAGCGCCATCTTGCCGGCAATTCCGCCAACCAGGAAGAGAACGGCAACGATCTGCAGCCAGCGCTTACGGTTCTTGAAGTTGCCGACAGCGACCAGGGCCGCGCCCGCCAAGGCACCGATCCATGGCCCGCGTGAGATGGTCATCAAGGCCATCAGGATCAAGGCGATTGAAATCTTGTGCTTGAAGGGGATGGGAATCCAGCCGGTGATACGCTCGATGGTGGCCAGCCAGCCCTTTTGGGGTTGTTCGTAGAATCCGCGCCATGCTAGCCAACGGTGCAGGCGGTAGGCCACGATGATCATGATGCAGGCCAGAATCGGGTGCTCAAAGGAACCTGCGGTACGTGCCAGGCCGTAGCGTATCGATAGGCCGCTACCCGCACCGGGAAAGAAACGGCCAAAAAAGGCAAAGACCGGGCTGACCCAGAATTTGAGTTCGTAGGCGAACATGGGGAAGAAGATGACGAACATCAGCACGAACATCCGTGCCGTCTCAATGTCCATTTCCCGCCGGTTGATCACGTAGCGACCGATAAGGTAGGGGCCGATCAATGATGAAAGCATGAAAAATGCGTAGTTCTGTGCGTCCGCGTAGCCACGGCTGAGAAAGTCGACGAAAACGCGCAGTACGACATACATCGCCAGCAGCATTTCCATGCGTCCGAATGACATCTCCTTGCCGCGTTCACGCAGTAAAACGAAGAGGATCGGCAGGATGGCCGTCTGCATGAAGTTCGGATCCGGCAGGCCCGGAATGTTGACGAAGAATGAGAACGGGAAGATGAGGAAAAATGGAATCCAGACACGCAGTACCGCTTGCTCGATGCCCCGCTGGCGGAGCACATGGATCGACAAAATCATGGCGGTGAAGACGAGGTACTGTGTCATGGAGAGGCGCGTCTGTCAGTGGAAAGATGCTGCATTGCTACGGAATAATCTACAGTTCCGACACAAACCGGCGGAGATTATCTCCTATATTTACAACCATGATTAGAAACCTGACATATTCCTCTTTCCGGCTCCTTTGTGCAGCGTTGGTCGCCTGCACTCTGGCTGCCTGTGCAACCAGGCCAGCATCCGTTTATCCGCCGGGGGTTGATTTGCCATTCAAGCCGGCTGCAAAAAATAGCGAAGCCAACCTGTTGAGCAAGGAAGATCTGGCGTTGATTGAAGAGTCTGTCAATCCTGTGTATCTGTTTGGCAGCGGTGATCGGCTGTGGGTTAATGTGTATGGTCGCCCTGAAGTGAGCGGCAAGCATGTCATTGGGCCAGATGGCATGATTACCGTGCCCCTGATTGGCGATGTGTTTTTAAATGGTTTGAGTCGCGAAGAGGCTCAGCGAGAACTGGACAAGCGCTTGCGTCAGTATTTCAGTTCGCCCCATGTGAATCTGGGCGTCGACGAATACACCTCGAACCAGGTGACTGTTCTTGGTCGTGTTGCAACTGCCGGCATCCAGCGTTTTCCGCATCCGCCGACGCTGGCGGAAGTGCTGGCTAACGCCGGAGCACTCCCGATTCTCGACAAGCAGGCGACACTCACTCGTTGCGCCATCATGCGCGGCCGGGAAAAACTGATCTGGGTCGATCTCAAGGCGCTGCTTAACGGCGACCCGGGATACAACATCCGCATGAAAAAGGGGGACATTGTCTTTATTCCCGACTCGTCCGATACCTCGATCTACGTCCTGGGCTCCGTCCCCAAGCCGGGTTCCTACCGTCTGACCCCCCGCATGACGGTTCTCGATGCCTTGGCGCAGGCAGGCGGGCCATCCGAAAATGCCGCCCCGGAAAAGATTGGCATCTTCCGTGCGAGTACGCAGCAGGCAGAAATTATCGATTTCGCTGAATTGATTGGCCCGAAACGGAGTGTCAATTATGCGCTTGAGGACGGTGATGTCTTGTTCGTGCCGACCAGTGGCCTGGCTGACTTTGGCTATTTCCTCCGGCAGATTTCACCGCTTATTGCGGTGCTGACTTTTGGCACGAATTTAACCAATTCGACCAAATAGGTGCTGACCTTGCTTCTCGAGATAGCGGACTGATATGAGTAACATTCGATGAGCTTGCCTGGTCTTAGGGGGCGAACGCTGAAAGCGGCGGTCTGGCTGGCGGGCGGTAATGTCACCTCGCAGTTGCTGCGCCTGACCAGCAATCTGATCCTCACCCGCCTGCTGTTGCCTGAAGCTTTCGGCCTGGTGGCTGCGGTCAATACATTATATTTTGCCCTTGTCATGTTCTCTGATCTGGGCGTTTGGCAATGTGTGGTCAAGAGCGAGCGGGGTCGGGATGCCTGTTTTCTGGGCACCGCCTGGAGTCTGCAACTGCTGCGAGGTGCGCTGCTGGCGTTGATTGTGCTGTTATTGGCTGTCGGCGTATTTTCTGCGGAAGATGCTGGTTTCTTCGCCTCTGGTACCGTCTATGCGGATCCGCGTTTGCCACCGATGATGGCAATTTTCGCGCTTTGTGCCCTGATTCAGGGATTCGAATCGATGAAGTTGGCCAGTGCAGAACGTGACCTGCAAGGCGGCCGTCTGGCGCGACTTGAATTAATGTCGCAACTCGGGACGATGCTGGTGACCGTGACGCTGGTCTGGTTTACCCGCTCGGTATGGGCCTTGCTGCTGGGCACGCTGTTTGGCGGCATGTTGCGTACCCTGCTCAGCCATGTCTATCTGCCCGGCCGTAACGCCCGGCCCTGCTGGGACAAGGCGTGCGCGCAGGAAATACTCGGATTCGGCAAATGGATTTTTGTTTCATCGATCATTGGTTTTCTAGCCGGGCATGGAGAGAAGCTCATTCTTGGTGCCAGCCTGAGCATTGCCAGCTTCGGTATCTTCTCGATAGCCGGCAATCTGTTGGCCGCCATTGCGGGTGTCTATAGCACCCTCAATGGCCGGGTCATATTTCCGGCCATGAGCGAGGCTTTGCGGTCAGCGGATCGCAAACAGGTGATCCGCGTCTATTCACGTGTCCAGCAGATCGCTGATCTTCTCCTTGGGACATTGACGGGAGGTTTGCTCCTCTCCGGGCAGTGGCTCGTCTGGTTGCTTTATGATTCGCGCTACCAGGCGGCCGGCTGGATGTTGCAGTGCCTGAGCCTGAGTCTTCTGGCGATGCGCCATCAGGTCGTCGAACAATTGATGTTTGCGCGGGGGCAGCCGGCTTGGGTCAGCGCCAACAATACCTTGCGTGCGCTCTCTCTGATCGTTGGCATTCCGCTGGGCTTTACGCTGGCGGGGGAACGTGGGGCGATTGTAGGTGTGGTAATCAGCCAGTTTGCCAGCTGGCCTTTGTCCCTACGTTTCAAATACGAACAAGGCCTGCTCAACTGGTCGACCGAAAAATGGTGGCTACCGGCGTTACTGCTCGGCATGGCGGGGGGCTGGCTACTTGATACGGGATTAACTGCGTGGCTACGTTAATCAGGAGCACTGAAAGCAAACGATGAGAATTACATTCATGATGCCGGCCGACGATCTCACCGGGGGAAACCGGGTCGTCGCCATCTACGCCAGAATGCTGCAAAACCGGGGGCACTCGGTTCGTGTGGTCAGTAATGCGCCAGCCCCGCTCGGTCTGCGGGAATTGTTGCGTCTGATTCGCCATCGGCGCTGGCACACGCTAAGTGCGCGCTGGCGTCCGCTGCCCGGGCATATCGCCTTGTCTGGCATAGCGCACACCACGCTGGAGCGCGAGCGTCCGATCACCGCCGATGATCTGCCTGAGGCCGATGTGGTCATCGCCACCTGGTGGGAAACTGCGGTCTGGATGCAGGCATTGCCGTTGGTGAAGGGGCGCAAGGTGCATCTGATTCAGGGCTATGAAATATGGGCTGGGGAGACGGTGCGCGAAAAGGTGCATGCCGCATTGCAGTTGCCCAACCTTAAAATTGCAATATCTGCGGGCCTCAAGCGGGACATCGAGGCCGTACTGGGGGATCTCGCTATGGCGGTGGTGCCGAATGCCGTTGACCTCGATCTGTTTGATGCGCGCCCCCGTCGCCATGGGCAACCACCGACGGTCGGCTTTATTTACGCGCAGGCCGCGATCAAAGGCGCTGATCGTTGCCTAGAGGCGATCAAGCTGGCTCGCCGACAGATACCCGACTTGCGCGTCCTGGCCTTCGGCGCCGAGTTGCCTGGCGCTGCCTTGCCTCTGCCAGAAGATGCGCACTACGTCTATCGGCCGGCGCAGCAACAATTGGCTTCGCTCTATGCCGCCTGCGATGCCTGGTTGTTCGCCTCGCGGCTGGATAGTTTTGGTCTGCCGATTCTTGAAGCCATGGCTTGCCGGACGCCGGTAATCGGCGTAGCGATCGGGGCGGCGCCCGACTTGTTGGCTGATGGAAATGGCGTACTGATTAGTGCACAAGAAGAGGCGGCGCTGGTGACTGAAATGGCGGCAGCGATCGTGGCGCTTTGCCGTCTGCCGGAGACTGAATGGCAGGCCTTGTCGGATGCGGCTTACCGCCGTGCGCGGAGCTACAGTTGGGAAGATGCAGCCGATCGTCTTGAACAACTCCTGCTGCAAGCCGCCGGCTGAATTCTGAATTCATCGCCTGAGTTTCAGGTAGGCCCGTTTGGCGGCGCGATAGAGACCGGCGAACTGGCGCAGAACTAAACTGCGATCAATGATCGATACTTCATGCAGGTCAGTGCGTGATGGCCGCTGGTAGCCCAGATTCTTCGAAAAATAATAGGCCTTGATCTGCGGATTTTGCTGGATGAAGGTATTCAAGGCGCCGTCATAGTGCATTGGGCCGCCCTCCGGGTGACCCGGTGGGCGTTGCAGTACCTGCTCGAGAAAGCCGACTAGACGGGTCAGGGTACGCCCGTTGATGGCATAGCAGTGCGCCAACAGCATGGGGGATGTTACGGGGAGCCATTCCGGTTGGCCGGGAAGGTTATCAAGTGCGTGACCGAGATAGGCGATATCCCAGTCGACTCCCTCCAGTGCGGCAACGGCCTGGGCGCCGAGCGTCTTGATGGTGCTGGAAAACGAAATATCGTCTTCCAGCACCAGAATATGGCGGAGCTGGTCATCACGAGCGGATGCCAGAACATTCAGATGACTGAGAAAACAGCCTCTCACCCCCCGGTTAGGGAAGCACGCGGCATCCTGCGGGGTGATTGCCGGGAAAAAGCGGGATTTTTCGGTATTGATCGGGAATCCGTGCTGCGCAAACTCGGCTTCCGTTTCGCGCCGTCGATCGAGACGGCTTGTCATGTTGATGATTTCGACCCGATCGAAATGGTCGATCACGGTGACGGCACGCTTATTTTCGCTTGGACTCATCGGAATTTCCTGTCTTGGGTACGCATCAGATTTCAGGCCTTGCCTTGGCTGGCTCGATATTGCTGCAAGGTCGTGGTGTACAACTCGCGGGTGGCGGCCAGCCGCATATTGCTCGGGTCGATTACCTGCGAACGTTGCAGGTAATCACGCGCCTTGAGCATCAGTTCGGGATTCCAGCGTCGACCTTCGATCAGGTTCATGATGGCCTTGGTTGCATTGAGCATGAAGCGCACCGTGGGCTCCTGATCGGCGACCTGAATCAGCAGGCGTGCACACTCCTCCAGATCGCCATTGCGCGTGGCAATGACCCCGCGATTGTTCAGTTCGACAATGCTCGGGGCGCTGCTTGGCGAGGCGCTTTCCGTTTGGACTGCGATGGGGGATGACTGTGTTGCTTGGGATGGTGTAGCCCCGATAATTGGCTCAGCCGGCTCCACCGCTTTTTTCTTGCGCTTGCCCCGAGGGGTCGACCAGCGTGTGCGCAACAATTCCCATTGCAGCTGCCATTGGGTCAGGCTCATGAAGCGCGACAGCTTGCCGCGGGTCAGGGTTTCGATGATCACCTCTTCCATATAGCCGCTGCCACGGAAGAGCGGGACGGAATTGACAAACAGGCCGACCGCTTCGGGGTCGATCTTTTGCAGCAGACGCTTGGCGCGGCTGACTTCGCCGCGCACCACGGCCTCGGCCTCGACAATGAGAAAGACCTGTCCCAGTGCTTCGATGAGCATTTCGGTGTCAGCACAGAGCAGTACGGGCGGCAGATCGTAAAGGAGGTAGTCGTATTGCGCTTCCCAGATTTTAAACGCCTGCAACAACAGATCGAGACGTTGCAGACCCGAAGCGCGTTCGCTCCCGACGCCGACGACGTTCAGGTTGGTGCCGCGATATTCATAGTGCCGGGGTAATGCGGCAAGGGCTGTCTTGCCCGCGAGATAGTCGGTGAGCCCTGGACTTAAGCTATCGAAGCCGGAGTAGGGCGAAAAAGTGTTGGCCTCAACGATCAGGACTCTAGCGCCCAATTGGCTTAGAGCCTGTGCCGTATCGAGGATGGTCGTGGTCGTGCCGCCACTTGATTTGACCGAGGTGAAGGCGAAGGATTGGCGCTGATGCCGGGTGCGTATCCTGATCAGTGCGGAGACGAAGCGGCGAGTCTGTTCTGTAGAAAATAGTTGTGTTGGCAGATCCTCGCGGCGAATTTGCCAGCCAGCAGCAGGGATCCCCATCAGCTTTTCGGCCTCGGTGACACTCCGAATGCGACGATCAAGGATGTCGATCACGATTGGCAAGGACAGCGCCAGCCCGAAAGCGGCGATGATCAGACCGAGTAGTAATTTGGTCTTTCCCAGGCCCATTGGCATTTCGGCCGGCAGCGCGGGGGTCACCAGGCGCACAAAACCGAGTGCGTTGCGCTCGGTGTCCAGATAATTGAGGCGTTCCTGAATCTGCTGCAAGCGCTGTTCACGCTCACGAATGCTCTTGGTCAGGTGCATGGCTTGCTGGAAGGTGCGGGCAAATTCAGCTGCCTGGCCTTCAAGTTGCCGTAACGACTGACGCATATCCTGTTCGAATTGCGATTTCTGATTCAGTGTTGCCTGAAGGCGCTGGCGGAAGTTTTCGAAGTTCTGGCGATCGAATTCATCCTCTTTGCTCTTCAGGCGTTGTTGCAAACTCTTTATTTCAGCTACGGCTGGGCCGCGTGCCGGGTGCTTCTCCTCGAGTCCGGAAATTTGCTGGGTCAGTTCTTCCACCCGTTTGGTGACTTCGGTGCGCAAGGTTTGCAGCCCCATATCCTGCAAACGCATTTCAAGCAGTGAGCGACCGAGTTCTGCAGGTATTTCCCGCTGATTGATAAATGACTTGAAGATGGCATCGGCTCGCGAGCGTTCAATTTCTGCACTTGAAGATTTTTCCCGCGCCGCGGAGAGCAGGCTGTCGTAAGGGTTCTGGGCATTGTCAGTGAACGTTGTCAGGCCTAGTTTTTCGCCCAGCGTGACACGTTCGCTTTCCAATCCAGAAACTTCACTGCGCAGTTTGGCCGCACTGTCGTTCAGGACGTTGAGCCGTTCAGACGAGCCATAAATCTGTTCCGTTTTACTGGTCTCGAGGAAGGAAGCCATGAGCGAGTTGATCAGCTCATGCAGGAATGCCTTGTCACTTTCTCCGCCTTCGATGCCCACCTTGACCATGTAAGTCTCAAGGATGGGCTTGATATAGAGGGTGGTTTGCAGTTTCTCTATGTATTTGCGCTCACTCAGCGCCGGCGGGCGGGGATCAATGCCTTTGGCCTTGAGATTGGCAAGGGCACGTTGCAGCACGTCGTAGCGGCTGACGGTCTTCGACAGGTGATTGACGTATTCGCGATACTGCTGGTTGGACTGCATTTCAACTTCAGCGTCGGATTGCAGGTTCTTCATGTATCGTGGCGAGACTTGGAATACAGACTCCGCTGTGTAGGTGCTTTGACCCTTGATCCACACCATGGGCAAGCCCAGCAGAAAGACGACAAACCACACCACCAAGCTCACGCGATAGTGGCGCTTGAGGCTAAGCAGCGGTTTGATGCCGATTCCCGGCTGGTCGTTAATGTCCATTAGTGGCGGCGTCGCGCTGGCTGATTCAAAGCTGCTTGTTGATCGGGATGCTGCATTAGACACAATGAGCATCCCAAGGCTGTGGCAGAAGTGTGAAATGTTTGGAGCGTCCGCGTTGTGTTCGCGGCCAGGCGCTGGTAAAGCGCGACTTGCCTGCGACCCGATTAGCCAGTGCGACCCTTGGGCCGCTCACGATAAGGAAGGCTTACGAAATAACTTCCCCGTTTCCAACATTCGAAACGGGATGATTTATGTGGCAGTTGAGAAGATAAAATCGGGGAGATATAGCGTAGCCGTTTTTAAGCAATGCCTGAGAGGCGCATGGATAGGCGATCTACAGAATACGTGCCTGAACAATGGCGTATTCATTGACTCTTCAGGCACGTATCCTGTAGATCGCCTATCGACGGGGCTTTCAGCGATGATTATTTATCCCGCTTACTGCCGCAGCGCATCGGCCGATAGTATCTCCGAGACTCGCTGAGGTTTTCAGGATGAATGGATTGCCTGGGCCTGGGTAATCCTGTTCAGGGCCTGAGTAATCTGGCTGATCAGGGCTGGCGCTTCGCTCGGCCAGCGTTCGGCGGGCAGGTTTTCGGCCTGTCGACACAAGGCGGCCAGTGCTTCAGCGCCAATGTTGGCGGCACTTCCACTGACAGCATGGGCGACATGCACGAATGAATTCTGGTTGCGCTGGTCGAGAAAGCCTTGCAGGCGTTCAGCGGCAGCGGCATGTTGTGTGCAGAAAACAGTGACGCCACGCAGCAGGGCGGTGCTGTCGCCGAGGAAACGTTCCAGGGCGCTGCTGACATTGATATCGCAGCCAGCCAGCCAGTGCGGGACTGCTGCATCCGCTTGAACTGCTCGCATTTCATTGTGTATCGGGAGGTCTGAGTTGCGCGGTGCCAACCAGCAGGTCAGAACGCCCCAGAGTTCATCGAGATCAATCGGTTTGGCGAGGAAGTCGCTCATGCCCGCGGCCAGGCATTGTGCCTGCTCCTCCTTGCCGGCGCCGGCCGACAGCGCAATCACCGGTTGCCGGTAGCCACGCGCACGCAAGGCCCGGGTGGCGGCAAATCCATCGAGCTCCGGCATATGCACATCCATCAGGATCAACTCCGGTTGCTTGTCGCCCGCCGCCAGGCTGTCGAGCAGTTCCCGCCCGTTATTTGCCAGCAGGACCTCGATCCCTGCACGTTCAAGCAAACCACAGATGACCTGCTGATTGACCAGAATATCTTCAGCCACCGCGACATAGGCACCGCGAAACTCCGTCGGAATTTCAAGGTCACAGACCGTGCTTGCCGGGGCTCTCGGCTGGCCCAGTTGCTGGCAGGCGTTGCACAGGGCGAGCGGGGTGAGTGGGCGGCTGAGGACGGCAATGTTTGGATGGCCTTCACATTGTGTGCGCAAGGTGAATGTCGTATCGGGATCGGCCAGCAGGAGGAGGGCCGTATTACGCGCGATGGCTTCTTCCAGGCGTTGTTTGATCGGCGAATCCGGCGTCACGACGTAGAGGGAAATGTTGGCCTCGCTGTCACCCGTTGTTCGTCCACCCAAGGCGCCAATCAAGTGCGAAATGGCTTGGGACTGGCGAGGGCCGGCATTTTCGATCCTGATGGCGCCGCGATGGGCCAGGGAATCGGTCGCCTCGCCGGGGCTGCCGGTGGCCGCTATCAGAGGCAATTCAAGCGTAAATGTGCTGCCTATGCCGAGGCTGGAGTTTACCGAGAGCTCACCACCCAAGCCCTGAGCCAATTGACGGGCGATGGCCAGTCCGAGGCCGGTTCCACCGAAGCGCCGTGTTGTGCCTGCGTCGGCTTGGGTGAAGGGCTGGAACAGGCGGGCAATGGCCTCTGCGCTGATGCCACAACCGGTGTCAGCGATGGAAATGGACAAAATTTCGCGGTCGGCCGCGAAATCGACTTCAATAGTGAGCAGGATTTGCCCATGCTCGGTAAATTTGACCGCATTGCCAAGCAGATTGATGAGAATCTGAGTCAGCCGCAATTGATCACTCATGATCCAGCGGGGTAGTTCAGCAGAAATGTCGAAAATGACTTCAATACGCTGGTTGGGTACCGATTGAGCGCAAATCACCGAAAGCTCTTCGAGGACAGCGTACAAGTCCACTGGCCGTTGCTCGAATTCGAGTTTGCCGGCTTCGATCTTGGCGAAATCGAGCAGGTCGTTGAGCATGGCCAGCAAGGTTCGGCCGGACTGGGCAATCTTGTTCAGATAGTCGCGCTGTTGTGCGTCGAGCGAGGTCATCAAGGCGAGTTGGGTCAGCCCGATGATGCCGTTCATCGGCGTGCGGATCTCATGGCTAACGTTGGCGAGAAAACGTCCTTTCGCCGCATTGGCGGCTTCGGCGGCATGGCGTGCCGTCAGCAATTCCTGTGACAGGCGACGGGCTTCAGTCACATCGTCGATGACATGCAGGAACAGATCCTCGTCGGCCTGAATCGACGACAAGGTGATGTTATGTAGTCCATCCTCGCCAAGCATGGTCAGCTCGGCTTGGCTGATGCCCTGTTCGGCGAGCAAGGCAAAATGCTTGGCGGTCTCTTGAATACTATTTTCAGCAAAAATATCCCGGACCCGCATGCCCAAAAGTTGCTTGCGATGCCAGTTGCAAATGCTGCTGGCGGCGGGGTTGGCGTCATGGATAACACCTTCGGCATCGGCTTCGATGATGCCATACAGGGCGTAGTCGAAGTGGATCTGTAGCGCGCGTTCCCGTCTGCGTTGCTGCAAGCGGCTGGCGGTCAGCGGGAGGTGCGGAAGTGGCAGGTTGGCGGCGTGTCTGGCCAGTTCGGCGAGCAGCGATCGCTCTTCTTCTGACAGCGCGGGCGTATCGATTTGCGCCAGGCGGTCTACTAACTGGCGCAAAAGGGGCGCGAGGGAAGGCGTACTCACGGGCTAGTCAGTCGCGGTGACTTGAGCCGATTGGAGTTTCTTGATCATGCGAATACTGGCCAGTCCGGTCATCGGTCGGCTGTATATGACGCGGTCGACGCTGTTTTCGATAATGAAAAGGCCAAAGCCACCATCCGATGCGCCGCTGAAATCCGGTGCTGGCGGCGCATCTTGGACGAAAGGCTGGCCGGCATAAACCAATTCGACGCTCAGTTCAGTCTGGTTGCGTTTGAGTACGGCAGTGAATGGGGCGTCGCGCAGTTTTTCCGGGGTATGCCGGATGACGTTGGTGGCTGCCTCGAAGGCGGCCAGGATCAAGGCTTGTACAGACTCTTCCGGCTGATCTTGCGCGAGTACGGCAATACGCTGGCGCAAATGACCGAGTTGCTTGAATTGACGGGGCACATCGATATATTCCGGTTCGTTGCGGTCTGTAATCTTGCCGCGTAACTGGCTGCGTAGTGGCGTGATCTGGATAACAATCGCCGTCCGGTCGTCGTTGCCATTAGGGCGCTCTGTGAAGTCGTGGATGTCACTGCGCAACGACTGCAGCAGAATGGATGAAGATGCACCCAGTTGCTGCCCTGTCTGCAGTATCGACGCAATGCGCGTTTCACCGTAATACTCGCCATTTGGGTTTATTGATTCAGAAATGCCGTCTGAATAGAGCATGATACTGTCGCCAATCATCATCGGAAACACCTGCTCTTGATAAACTTCGTTTTCAATTACGCCGATCGGTAAATTGTCGCCCTCCAGTTTGTTCAGTCGGAGGCCATTCTTTGAGACCTGAATGGCCGGGGTATGCCCGGCATTGACTACGGTCAGCGTCATAGCTGCGTGATCGAAGCGCAGTAGAGAGAGTGTAACGAAGGTATTGAATTTGATCAGATCGGGCGTGACTTCTTGATGAATCGCGTTGATCAGTTCTGCTGGCGAGGGGAAAGATGCCTTCTTGCTGTTAGCCATGTGCTCGATAAGCAGCCGGCGATAGGAACTCTTGATACCCGCCCCGATCATGGCTGCCGCTATTCCCTTACCCATGACATCTCCGGTCAGGATTTCAAAACTATGCGGGCCAACCCGGGTAAAGGTATAGAAGTCGCCATCAATGCCCTGCGATGCCTCGCTGAAGGAGGCGATTGCAAAGCCGGCCAGATTGGTTGGTGGGGTACCAAACAGCAGGCGCTGCTGAATGGCAGAACTGATATCGATTTCGCGCTGGCGTGCCAGGGCGACTTGTTGTTCAGCCTTGATCCGGTCGGTGATTTCAGTGCGAATAGCGATGTACTTATCAGGTTTCCCATGTTCGTCGAGCCAAGGAACAATGGTCGAGTTGACCCAGTACAGCTCACCGTTGCTTTTACGGTTGGTGATCTCGCCTTTCCAGGTCTTGCCTGAAGTGATGGTCTGCCAAATATCGGTATAAAACTCTGGCGGGTGAAGGTCTGACTTGATAATGCAGTGGGTTTTGCCAATCAATTCTGCCTGAAGGTAGCCTGTTATTTCGCAGAATTTTTCATTCACATAGGTGATTAACCCCCGGCTGTCAGTAATACTGACCAGTGCATGTTTGTCGAGGGCATCCTTCTGGGCGTTGAGTTCAAGTGACATGTCGGCGAGAAGTTTGTTTGTATGTCTATTGCGTGCTTCCAGTTCTAATCGATGGCTAATATTCAAAATGGAAAACAAAATATTTGTTTCGTCATTTTTGATGTTGTAAGCGCGTGCAGAGATGGCTACCAGCAATGTCTCGGCATTTGGCAGTGTCAACTTGCCTTCCGTAATGGTGTCGAGTCGTATCAGATCGGTTAAGGCAATTGCCTTGCCGGACAGGTCAGACAGGCTGAATTCCAAAATGTCCTTATTCAGCAAGTCTGCCGTACAAGATGAAAACATCCGCTCGGCATTTGCGTTGACCTTCTGAATGATGAACTGGCTGTTGGTGATGAGCAGACTGTCATGGATGACATTGAAGGCAGATTCCAGTGTGTTGGCCAGAATTTTCTGCTCGGAAAGTGATTGCTCCAATTGCTCGTTGTACGAAATCAACTGCTTGCGCATGTGATCGCGTTCAAGAACGTTGGCGACTCTCAGGCGCAATATCGGCACATCCAAGGGCTTTGTAATGTAATCAGTCGCCCCCAGTTTGAATCCCGTGACCTTCGAACTCATGTCGGACAGTGCCGAAAGGAAGATGATCGGTGTATCACAAAGCAGCTCGTTATGGCGTAGATGCTCTGCCGTTTCAAAGCCGCTCATGCCTGGCATCATGATGTCAAGAATGATCAGGTCGGGTTTTTCAGCAACGGCCAGCGCTAAAGCCTCCTCACCTGAAGTTGCTGTCAGCGTCTGATAGTTTTTAAGCGCGGCCTTACAAATCAAAAGATTGTTCGGTGCATCATCAACGATCAATATCTTGGCCAGGTCGGTAGTCTGTTTGTGAGATGTGCGGGTAGGCATGGTTGAATTATCGATGAGAGGAGTTTCAAGGGCGTGATTAGCTCACGCCTTTGGGCGTGCCTAGATTGAGGCTAGTGCTTCGTCAAGCGAATTGTAGATGGAGAAAATCCGATGCATGCGGACAAGTTCGAACAAGGCACGAACCGGTTTGGTCAGGCCGATCAATTTGAGTTGGCTTTCTTTGTTGTTCATTGTGCGCAGGCAGGAAAGCAGGACGCCGAGACCTGAGCTGTCGACAAACCTCAAGGGACTCAGGTCGACGATAGCCAGTATGTGGCTGTCGAGATAGGGCTGGATCGATTCCTTGAAGTCCTTACTGTTACTGGCATCGAGGTTTTCGCCTTCGGCCGTGATGAGGATGCCTGAGGTGTTTTCGAGCGCCTGTGTTTTGAGTTTCATGGGGAGTTCCTTTTAGCGGATCAATAGTGAAAGGGAAGTTCGTTTTTTTTCTTTGAAATGAGGGTGGACCGCAACAGCCGGCCGCCGTCGTTCATGACATGGCCGAAATAATTGACAATGATTCGCCATTGCGTTTTACGCGGCAGACCAGCGACGGCGCAGGCATCACTGGCATAACGAAGGGCTGGATCAGTCGCGACAGCAGGTTGCAACATGGATTCATTCAACAAACCACAGGAATGAGCATGGTAGAGCGATTGCCAGTGTTCCGGAAGCTTGGCGACGTCGGCGACATCACGCAGTTCGAGGCCGAATAACTTGATCTGATCTCTGGCCACCGCATGCAGTCCTGGATAGAAGATATGCACGAAATGCTGCAACCAGTTTTGTTGCGGGTGCAAGGGCAAATAGTGCGCTGTATTGGCGATTGGCAAGGCAATGATTTCGGGTGCCAGCCCATGTGAAGCCGGCCTGAAAATGCGCAGCGTTGTGATTGTTCGGAAATTCTGACCGGCCTCTTTCATGATCAGACGGCCTGCGGCGTACAAGGGAAAGAGTAGAACGCGCAGCAGGATCATGCTCAGCATGCTCAGATACCGGCGGAAAGGCTGTTGGTACACGCTGCTTTGCGCGGATGCCAGCAGATGCGGTTCAATCTTGCTGAGCAGCGCACTGTTTTTAATGCTGGCGAGTGCCCCGGGGGCGGCCACGGCTTGTTCGAGAAAGAGGCCACCACCGACATAGGTTTCGGGAAGGATCACGCTATCGCGAATTTCAGCCCCCAGGTCGACGATGGCATCGTGACCGATCACCGCGTTGGGGCCGATCAGGGTATCTGCTTCGATACGGGCATTTTGGCCAATATAAACCGGCCCGATGAGCTTGGTACTTGGATTAATACGGGCTCCGCGGGCAATCATGATGGTGCTGTCCGCCTCCTTGGCAACTGCGTGCAGGCGGCGGATGCTGCTCTCCAGATAGCGCTTGTCACTGGAGAGGTCGAACGGAGCCGAGACCAGTTGGCGGGTGATGCGGCGATCCTCGGTGATTGTTGTTTCCAGGGTTTGATGGCTGTCGAGATGGCTGAAAGTGTTCAGGGTCCGGCCAAGGAACAGCCCCCAGCCGGTCCAGCATTGCTGTCCTTCGCCTTCCCCTTCAAGGGGAAGGTTGGGATGGGGATGGGCTGCCCCGGATTGCCAGCAAAAAGCCGTATCTGCAGCGACAACTTTGTCTTCCGCAGGGTTGATCAGTTCGCCGGGTATGCTTTCGGCAGAAGCCAGCCAGTGCGCTTCGTCAGGCGCCAGGCTGAGACGTTTCAGGTTGCTGGCCAGCGTTTGTTCTTGGTCGCGATAGTGGTAGGTTACCTTGATCCCCCAGCGTTCGCCGTTGCCGAGAAAGTGGCGGACCGTTTCCGGTTGATCATCAAGAAAAACGTGAAATGTCTGGCAGCCAAGGCGTACCAGCGCCTCGGTCGCCACTTGAAGCATCGGTTTGTCGATCAGTGGCAGCATGGCGCGCACTTTTCTGAGCGGCGGTACCGTGTGCTGTCCATGCCAGCCGATCAATAGAATGGCCGTTCTGGTTTCCCGTGCGTTCATTTGCTTTTCCCCGATAGCTGCTGGCGCAGCCGGTCTGTTGTGACGCGTGCCATGAACATCCAGTTGCCGAGCAGATAGCGTTTCCACAGACGTCCGGGTTCCTGAAGCAGGCGAAATACCCATTCCACTCCCATATAACGCATCCATTGCGGTGCGCGCGGGATAGTTCCTGAGTAGTAGTCGAACAGTCCGCCAACGCCAAGGGTCACGGTGGCAGCGCAAGCGGCGGCGTGTTTTCGAATCCAGTTTTCCTGGCGCGGTGCGCCCATGGCGACGAAAAGGACATCGGCACGGGTAGCACGAATACGTTCGAGGACGGCCGGCGTTTTTGCTTCGCCGAAATATCCGTTCTGGGTGCCTGCGATGATCAGTCCAGGATGGTGATTTTTCGCCCACTCAGCGGCAGCATCGGCGATGCCGGGTTGCCCGCCGAGCAGAAAAATGCGCCGGCCATTTTGACCGAGTTCGGCACACAGTCGCGGAAAGAGGTCGGTGCCATTGACATTGGCACGAACCGGTTGATGCAGCAGTTTGCCGGCTATTTTCATGCCGATTCCGTCTACAAACACCCAGTCCATCGTTTCCAGTGTTGCCTGATAGGCCGGATCGCGTGCGGCCAGATTCACGCAGTCAGCATTGACGAAGGCGATTTGTACCGGCGTCTTGCTGACCAGGGCGCCATCAATGGCATTCAGGGCATCTTCCATTGCCAGATTGTTCAGGCGAATGCCGCGAATGTTGATGGCGGCGAGAATCGGCAGGGTGTTCGTCTCCATTTAGTAGGCTCCTCTACCGGTGATCACCGCCGGAATGGTTTTAAGCAGCAACTTGATGTCATGGCGGGTGCTCTGTTGCTCTATATATTCGATGTCGAGGCGGCATTGCTGGTCAAAGGGGATCTCCGATCGACCGGATACCTGCCAGGTACAGGTCAGCCCCGGGGTGATGTCGAGCCGACGACGATCGTCGAGGCTATAGCGTTCGACTTCGCTGACCAGCGCAGGACGTGGTCCGACCAGCGACATTTCGCCTTTCAGTACGCACCACAGTTGCGGCAGTTCGTCGATGCTGGTTTTGCGAATGATGCGACCGATCCAGGTAATACGCGGGTCACGCTTTATTTTGAAGGTAACGCCGCTATCGCCGTGCTGATTGCTCTGGATCAGCTTGAGGCGTAGTGCTTCGGCATCAACGACCATCGAGCGGAACTTTGGAAAGGTGAAAGGCTTGCCCCATTTGCCGACCCGAACCTGCCAGAACATTGCCGGTCCGCCATCGGTTGCTTTGATCAATAAAGCCACCAGACTGAACATCGGCGCCAGCAGAATCAGGGCGCACAGAGCGGCGATGATGTCGATCATGCGTTTGATCAGGCCACCGGCCTGCGCCGAGAGACGCCACAGGCGGAGTTTGATGAGTTGCCCCAACCGCTGCTGCAACGATGGCTGCAAACGTGTCTCCAGTTCAAGTAGCGCTTGGCTATCGCGGTTTAGCTGTGGATTCATTTTCGGGGGTGTCCGGCGGTTGCTGTGATGATGTGTATTTAAGCAACTGGCCGGGCGAGGTTGTGTCCTGACTGCAAAATCATTGAGAAGTGGCAGTGTTTTTATCAATGGCGGATTCAATGCGAGGTGGCGTTAAGTAAAAAAACACTACCTTCCCCCGGTCGTGGCGGATGCCAGACTTCGATTATTAACAACCTTCATTATTTCCAACTCGGAAAATCAGCGAGCGACCAAAGTGGTCGAGTAGCATGCCAACATCAGATCCCCGTGACAGGCAGCTTTATGATCAGTAAGGCGGAGTAAATAAACATATCAAGTCTGCGCTATTACGTTCGGTTAGATGACGTAGCTCCATTGACCATGGAACTTATTGTGTTCAATGTTAATGCTCTTCATTTCTTCATCAGTAGCCTAGCCTCCTGTTGGGTAATTTTGACCATCCAGATGGCATTTTACTTTCAATCCTTTGCCGTTGTTGTCCTAGCGATGGGATTAACGATCATTTCATAATCACGTAGTGGCTGGCTCCCAGCGCCAATAATTATGTGTAGCCGGCAAAGCCCGACTCCACCATTCCGCATGAGTGGAAGCTGATTTCCATGTTCCAAGTGCACATAATTGGGTACTGTGCATAAGGCAGAGGGTTTTTGGCCTGACGGTCGCGGCGCGATGAGTTAGATGAGCCGAGAGGCCAACCTTCCTCGGCCGGTAGGCTAAGAAATATTTTGTACTAAACCAACTCGACTGTTGGTGGTGCTACGGGCATTGAATCAGGATGGGCAGGTCGAACCACGAGGTGGAAGAAGCGAGCCACTGACGATTGCGCATTCGATTGCTGGCCAGGCATTGGATTCGGAGTGACTGCAATGCATGACTCAGCTGCAGCTCAAGTTGCTGCCCCCGATGGCGCCGCTAAGGAACGCCTACGAAATAACTTCCCCTTTTCCAACATTCGAATCGGGAAGG
>NZ_JBMOJE010000047.1:0-35131 GCF_049316945.1 Propionivibrio sp.
GCTGGCACCATTAGGCCGCGATTCGGTGGCTCCAATGGGGCGAGATTTGTCAGCCTGCAACAAAGACATTTGTATCAATCACTATCGCAACCATAGTGATAGCGTATACGCCATCACATTTTATTTCAAGTTAATGGTCGCCGATGGAGAAACGGCAACAAAAATGAAACCCCGTCACCTTTTGAGCGACGGGGGTTACGGGTTGTTACGACATCGGTGGGTTGAGGTGACGGACAGGGGACCGGGTCGGTTAAAAACCCCTGGCTCTTTTACCAAGACTCCATATATTTGCAATATGTATCATACATTTCAACTTGTTTACATTTCTATGTGTACAATGTAGCGTCCAAATCGTATTTTTATCAACGCTAACGGGAGTCCAGGTGATGGAAAGAGACAAAAGTGCAAAGTTCATTGAGCTGGCCAATAAGCGTGTAAATAGAGCCCTAAAGGATATTCAACTCATCTGTAACTTAGCAAATCGGCAAAATTACGACTTCAACGACGAGCAGGCAAAGAAGATTGTTCGTGCCTTGCAACAAGAAATTGATCTGCTGAAGCAAAGTTTTGCCAGCACAGAGGAAGTAGGCCGTAGTGAATTCAAGCTGTAAATCATAGAAGGCGTAACTTAGGAATGAGTGATCAACCACTAAAGGCAGGAGCTCTGTTCGCTGGAATTGGGGGCTTTTGCATCGGATTTGGGCAGGCTGGCATCAAAACGTCATGGGCAATAGAGAACGACCCGATGTCTGTGCTAACCTATCGCCATAACATCAAGGATGTTCGAATAATTGAAGATGACGCCGTTCCCGCGAGCATCAAGGATGTAACGGTCTCAGCGTATGACCTTGAGCCAGTAGACATACTTCACGCAGGGTTTCCTTGCCAAAGCTTCTCCCAAGCCGGAGAGCGAAAGGGATTTGAAGATCCGCGAGGGAAACTTTTTTATGAAATCCTAAGAATAGTTGCTGACTTTAAAGATAAGAAGCCATCCGTTATCGTCTTAGAAAACTCCCCACATATTCGCCATGGAGAAGGTGGGAGCTGGTTCATTGAATTAACAAAAGAAATTAAGAAGGCCGGTTATTGGTTTAGAGATGCGAATTGTGCTGAGCTCGATCCGTACGTTCTAACTCCCTTACCTCAGAAAAGAAACAGACTTTTTATGGTTGCGTTTTCTACAGACCGATTCCGTAACGGCAAACTTAATTTTCCTTCTCAGAAAAATGACGAAAAGAAGTGCTTAGAAAATTATATCGATTTCGCTGGAAGCATTGACGATGATACATATTATCTTTCGGAAGAAAACCGATATCACAATATGATCACGCAAGAAGTCGAAGATAAAGCCTGCATTTATCAACTACGTAAATTTCTAGTTAGGGTTAAAGAGCCAGGTGTTTGCCCTACGTTAACGGCGAATATGGGATTAGGAGGACATAACGTCCCTTTCATCCACGACGCGAAGGGTCTGAGGAAACTTACGGAATTAGAGTGCTTAAAACTACAAGGATTTCCATCCGATTTCAAATTTCCAGATGCAGTGATCAGATCAAAACTATATACACAAATAGGAAACTCGGTCGCAGCGCCCGTGATCTCCCTTCTGGCGGAAGAAATTAAATATAAAATTTACAAGGAACGCAATGATGCCTAGTTCAGTTGGATGGTTACACCCAATAGATGATGCAGATCAATGGGACGACTTCAATGACCCTGGGCTAGCGCATTTTTCTGGTGACCCTGTTCGCCATCTCGCAAGAGAAGTAATTCAAAATGCCTATGATGCCGGGGAAACAGGTATTGTTACTGTTAAGATCAGGCGAGTAGAAGTCGACACCAATACAATCCCGAATCTCCCTGAATTGATGGAAAACATCGAATCCTGTTACGAGAATTCAAAGTCAGAGGTTAAGAAGGCAGAAATTTTCTTTCAGAATGCTTTAGTAGAATTGAAAAAGAAGAAAATTGCAATTTTAGAGATTTCTGACTACAACACTCTAGGGATGAAGGGGCCATCAACAAATGGCACTCCCTATTACGCGTTTATGAAAGCCAAAGGTCAGTCGCGTAAAACAAATGATGCAGCCAGTGGCTCGTACGGAATAGGTAAGTTTGCACCTTACGCCGTATCAAACATTCGAACCATATTTATATCAACGGTGTACGAGAACGATTCAGGTGAACTCGTTCAGCTGACACAAGGCAAATCCATCCTCATGTCCCATGATCTCAACGGGAAGCGTAAACAAGGCGTTGGATTCTGGGGCGTCAAGGAAAAGTGTCAACCAATCCTTGGCATTTCCCAACTACCTGAATGGGTACAGCGAGTCAGCAAATCAGAAGATCTTCCTAATAGTAAAGGAAGCAAGCTTTCGGTACTATGCTTTGACTCAAGTAAAAAATGGCAGGAAGATCTCGCAGTTTCAATTGCAGAGAATTTCTTTGCGGCGATCTCTGGCGGCAAACTTCGTGTAGAAATCGATGAAAAGTACACCCTCGACCAGACTACCATTGGAGACTTTCTTACCAGAGCCGATATTAGGCAGATGATAGATAAGCTACCTGGTGAGCCCGAGCAATTTGACAATAGCAAAAACTATCTTACGGCATTTAAAGGTGGGACAGAAGTCATTACGGAAGAAACTGAGAGCCTTCACCTCGGATTTTGCCAAGTTCGAATCCTTATTGGCGAAGGATTGCCTAAAAAAGTCTGTGCGCTTAGAAACGGGATGTTCATTACAGACAATCTTGCTGGCCTTAAGAGCTTCTCAGATTTTAAAGAATTCGTCGCAGTATTCCATTGCCAAAGTCAAAAGGGTAATGAATTGCTACGCGCCATGGAGCCCCCGCGACATGACGATTTCGAACCTCCATTGCTTCCGACAAAAGCAGAACAAGTCAAAGGGCGAGCAGCCTTACGTGATCTTGCAATTTGGGTACGGGATGCCCTGAAGCGTCACGCAAAGGATCCTGTTTCTGAAGTGACTGAAATTGATGAGCTCAAGGATTTTTTTGGCGACGAAGGAACAAGTGACACAGGCAAAGGTACTGAAGAAATAAATCCTTATGGCGATGTAATTATTAGGGCTAAGCCAATCAGAACTCGAATAACGACAGATAGAGATTCGGATACTGGAAGCCAAGGTGGAGACAGTGATGGAGGAGAGACTTCAGGAGGTGGAGGTGGTGGCGATACAGGAGCCGGAGGTGGCGACGGCAAGGGAGGTGAAGGGAATGGTGAAGGTGGAACTGGGAACGGCGAAGGCGGTACTAGTGGGGGAGGAGCGATGAAGCCCTCGGTTGATATCAACAACGTTCGCGCAATCCCCACAGGCACGAAAGGCAGAAAGCTCTCATTAACACCTGTAAAAACTGGAAAATTATTGATTCATGTAAAAGAGGCTGGCGCTGATAGTGATTACGATATTTCCATCTCAAAATCTAACAATGGAGACTTAATTGCAGGTGGTATATCTCTTGATGTCACTGCAGGCCAACGTGTCAACCTAGACATCGAATTGAACCAAGACTTTTCAGGTGCATTGAAGGTGGTGGCTCATGAAGTTTGATAAGAGCAAAGCATTTCCTTACCCGGTCTTACGTCCGTTTAGCGATGACTATGTTGACGTTGAGTTTCAGGCAACTGTTGAATTTGTAGTTGGCAAGGAGAAAATACAGGTCAATATCGGATATGCAATTTCATCCGAAGAGATTGTCAATGAAATTAGTAACGGCAATGCAGAATATGTTTCAGCAATTTCATGTCGAGACACTTACTACCAGAATGTCGTCAGTTCAACGACTAAAGATGGTACAGCTGAGTTCGACATCGGGCAGTTACGTGGCGAAGTAAAAGTCAACCCATACGTTGTTGTTAAAAAAGACATCCCCTCATTTACTTCCCCAGATATAAACAAAGAATTCGGACCCGGTCCATTTTCATTTGTCGTAGGTGATGTTCTTGCTCAAGATGATGCACAAGTTTTTTACATTGACCGTGACTTACTAAAACCAATAACTTCTGTATTTGACCTTGTGAAGAAGGACGAGCAGAGCGATGGAGTTTGGACGGTTGGGTTCGACGAGGAGCATATACAAATTGAAGTCAGCCCAAGAATGAAAGAGGTAATTGATAATGCTAGAAATCAAAAATCTAACCGTGCTGTATTAATTAACTCAGTCTACTTTGCGGCGGTCATGCAGGCCATTCAAAAGCTGCAGAATGAGGACACGCGGGCCACATATGAGGATAAGAAATGGGCAAAAGTGATGTTAGGGCAGGCACATAACAAAGGTCTCGTTATCAATACTGGGGATTCCTACTTGATTGCAGAACGGCTGATGCAGCATCCCATTACATTACTTGATTCCTACGTATTTAAGGCGGCAAATAATGAAAGCTAATTTTCTAAAGAGCGCTAAAGTTCAAGAACTCCAATTAAAAGTTGAAGAGAATCTAGATTTATATAGAAACGGAAATTTTGATTTTCTGGTCTCTGATACATCATGTCATTTCGAGACAAGTCTTGTTATTGATGTTTCTAAGCTGGCACTAATCACTTCTGACAAAATTAATCTTAATGAAGTTGATAACTGTCTTTTAATGTACCAAGCAATGGGAACCATTTCTCATTATCTGGCCCGTGATGAACGCTTATGGGTTTATCTGTGTCACACGCAATTGCTTGAATACACAAGAGCCAGATGGCCAATACCACAGGATGACGAAAAAGCCATTAAGCACATTAAAAATCACTTCTTCTGTATTGGTGCTCGCGGGATAGAACGCGATAACGCGGCATCACGTCTATGGTGGCAGGCTTCGCTATGTAGCAGGGCCAATGGAATTACTTTTGAGGAAGCTCTCACTTGCGTCCTCCACCAAAGTGATGTTCGTGCAAACATAATTGAACGTCCTACTACATCGCAAAATGTTATTGTTTTTTCGGCCGTTCTAAAAAAACTAAATGAGTCATATAAATCTAACAAAGAGTTATTCGAAAGAGACCGATTTCGCTCGATAATGAAAGAGCTAAACCTGATCGGTGGAGTAAAGCTCTTGGCAGCGCTCCCTGAGTCAACTATCGCTGGAATTTTAGACCAGTGTGTTGCTAAAGCAGCATAGGGAAAATCGCCGGAAAATATCGATTGCGGCAGAAGGGAACTGCTAGAACGTCTTTCGTCGCCCTGCTACACTACTTCTTCAAGCCCTATGCTCACCGACAGTCGCCTGCGCGTCACCATCGAGGATCGCCGTTTTGGCGAACTCAACGTCAATCCTGCTTTTAGCATGGCCGACTTCAAGGCTGTTCCCAAGGAATTGGCGAGAGCATCTGCCGGAGTACGTCAAGGATTGCGTTGCCCTCAATTTCTGCAATTAGAGCGCTTGAAATCGTAGCCATAACGACCACACTATTCGCCAACCGTGCTACTCGACCTCCTATTCGGCAGCTACCGCCAACGCGCACTCACGCAACTGCTCCTGCATCCGGACAGCAGCTATCACGTGCGCGAACTGGCGCGGCTGACCGGCACTACGCCGGGCACCCTGCACAAGGAGCTCGCCCGCCTCGCTGCCAGCGGGCTGCTGCTGCGTGAACAACAGGGCAACCAGGTACGCTACCGAGCCAACCTCGACCACCCCGTATTCCCCGAACTGGCCGGACTTTTCCGCAAGACCAGCGGTGCCGTCAGCATTCTCGCCGATGCCTTGCGCACGCTCGCCCCGGAGCCCCAACTGGCGCTGATCTTCGGCTCGCTGGCGCGCGGCGAGGAAAACTCGTGCAGCGATGTCGATCTGCTCCTCATCGGCGACAACGCCATTGGCGACACCATCAAGGCGCTCTATCCGGCACAGGAACAACTGCAACGCGAAATCAAACCGGTGATCTACACCGCGACTGAATTCACCCGCCGACTCAACGCGCAGGAACCCTTCATCGGCAACCTGCTCGCCAACCCCAAACTTTTCGTCATCGGAACCGAGCATGACCTTGGAAAACTTGCTGGACATCCATCGGCTGCAGCCGTTTGATGTCACGCCGGCTGGCCTGCAGCGCCTGCTCGCCTCGGTCGAAGGCAACCTGGCCGACGCCCGCCTGCCCGAGCCCATCGCCCCGACCTGCTCATCAAAGAACACTAACCCCATGCTCGACGCCGAAACCAAGCGCCGAATCGACACCTGCCGTGCCATCAACCGCGCCTGGGGCAGTGCGGAGTAGTTCCGGAAATCAAGCCCGAAGAGTCATTGACCCATAAACACCCAGCAGGAGTTGAAACATGAAAACCGAACTAGTGCAGTCACTGACGAATACCTTTGAATCGCATGCACAGCAAACTGACGGCGGCATCGACTTCTGGTTGGCACGCGACCTTCAGCACCTGCTCGGTTACTCCAAGTGGGACAATTTCCTGAACGTGATTTCCAGGGCAAAAACCGCCTGCGAGGTGTCGGGTCACCTGATCGCCGACCATTTTGCCGACGCCAGGAAAATGGTCGACCTCGGATCCGGTAGCCAGCGTGAAGTCGATGACATCATGCTCACCCGCTACGCCAGCTACTTGATCGCGCAGAACGGCGACCCGAAAAAACAGGAAATTGCCTTCGCTCAAACTTACTTCGCAGTCCAGACCCGCAAGGCCGAGTTGATCGAGCAACGCCTGCTGGACGCTGAACGAATATCGGCCCGCAAGAAACTCTCCGCCACAGAAAAAGAACTTTCAGAAATCATTTACGAGCAAACCGGCGGCAATCAGAATTTCGCGCTGATCCGCAGCAAAGGCGATCAGGCGCTTTTCGGGAAGAGCACCCAGTCCATGAAAACCCAGTGGAAAGTCCCGGAAAATCGCCCACTAGCCGATTTTGCTCCGACCATCATCCTCAAGGCCAAGGACTTCGCTGCGGAAATCACCATTTTCAATGCCCGGCAGAATCAAATGGACAACGAGGCTGCTATTTCCAGCGAACATATCACCAACAACAAAGCGGTCCGCAATACCCTGCTGGAACGTGGCATCCGCCCGGAAAACCTGCCCCCGGTCGAGGACGTCAAAAAAACCGTACGCCGCCTCCAGACCAATGACCAGAAAGCCCTGAAGAAACCCGACGCACTGGACTCCTGATGTTGCCAGACCACCATGCATGCTGCAGATACCAATTTCACGCCTCATGGCTGCAACGCTCATGAATAGGCATTCCATAAGCACTACGCCTGAAGCGTGCCGTATTTATTGGCTCTCCGGCATGGTCGCTTGTAGATCGCCAATTGGCGCGGCCTGCAGCGATCATTCTTGTTTATACTTTGCCTTCCTGCCGTTTAGCGGCCGTACACGCCAACGTCGCCCATGAGTAGTTTTGCTCCCCGTTGCCTGTCCATCGATCTTGAGGTCGGGTTGCGCGATACGCGGATTCACAGTTTTGCTGCCGTTCGCGGCGACCCGCCCGGCGCTTCGCTGCATTTCCGGCACGGCAATCTGCTGGCCGCGCTTGAGCAACTCGACAGGCTGGCCGAAGGCGCCAACTTCCTGCTCGGCCATAACCTGATCGCTTTCGACCTGCCGCATCTGGCCGCCGCCAAGCCTGATCTGCGGCTGCTGCAACTGCCGGCGGTCGATACGCTGTGGCTCAACCCGCTGGCCTTTCCGCGCAACCCCTACCACCATCTGGTCAAGCACTATCAGGACGGGCAACTCAAGCGCGGGCGCTTGAACGATCCGCTGCTCGACGCGCAGTTGACGCTTGAGGTCTTTGGCAACCAGCAAGCGGCGCTGGCCGAAACTTCGCCGAATCTGGTTCTCGCCTGGCACTGGCTGACCACGGTCAATAACACCGGGTCGGGGCTCGATCGCTTCTTCATGTCCTTGCGCCACAAGGCGCGACCGAGCGATGGCGAAGCGCTGGCGGCCATCCGTACTCAACTCGCCGGGGAAGCCTGCCAGACGCACGCTAACGAGATTGTGGCCGCTGCTGTTCACCACGACCTCGCCGGCCAGGGCTGGTCCCTGGCTTACGCGCTGGCCTGGTTGTCGGTGGCCGGCGGCAACTCGGTGATGCCGCCGTGGGTGCGCCACCAGTTTCCGCAAGCCGGCGTGCTGATCAAGCGTTTGCGCGACACCGCCTGCGCTGACCCGGCATGCGCCTGGTGCCGTGAACACCACGACGCGCAGAAGGAACTCGCGCACTGGTTCGGCTTTCCCGAATTTCGCCCGGAACCAGCCGATGAGGAAGGCCGCCCGCTGCAGCAAAGCATCGTCGAGGCGGCGATGCGCGGCGAACATATTCTGGGCATTCTGCCGACCGGCACCGGCAAATCGCTGTGCTACCAGATTCCCGCCCTCTCGCGCTTCGACAAGACCGGTGCGCTGACCGTCGTCATCTCGCCGCTGGTGGCCCTGATGGCCGACCAGGTGGCCGGGCTGGAAGCCAGGAACATCAAGAGTTGTGCGGCGCTCAACGGCCTGTTGTCGATGCCCGAGCGCGCCGACGTGCTCGACCGGGTGCGCCTTGGCGACATCGGCATCCTGATCATTTCGCCGGAACAACTGCGCAACCGCACCTTGCGCAAGGTGCTGGCGCAGCGTGAAATCGGCGCCTGGGTGCTCGACGAAGCGCACTGCCTTTCGAAATGGGGACAGGATTTCCGCCCGGATTATCGCTACGTCGGACGCTTCATCCGCGAGAAGGCCGGCGAGCAAGCCATTCCGCCCGTCCTGTGCCTGACGGCCACCGCCAAGCCCGATGTGGTGGTCGATATCCTGGCGCATTTCAAGGATAAGGTCGGCATCGAGCTGCGCTGCTTCAACGGCGGCGCCAAGCGGACCAATCTCGATTTCTGCGTCGTGCAGACCAGCCAGAGTGCGAAACTGGATCACATTCATCAGATATTGGAGGCCGATCTGCCGCCCGAAGTCACCGGCGGCGCCATCGTCTATTGCGCGACACGCAAGCAGACCGAGGAAGTTTCAGGATTTCTGCTGCTGAAAGGCTGGGCGGTCGGCCACTATCACGCCAGGCTGCCGCCGGAAACAAAAAAGAGCACGCAGAAAACCTTCATTGAAGGCGGTCTGCGCGTCATCGTCGCCACCAACGCCTTTGGCATGGGCATCGACAAGCCGGATGTGCGACTGGTTATTCATGCCGACATTCCGGGTTCGCTGGAGAATTATCTGCAGGAGGCCGGCCGCGCCGGGCGCGATAGTCAGTCGGCGCGCTGCGTCCTGCTGTACACCGAGGAGGACGTCGAACGCCAGTTCGGCATGTCGGCGCGCTCGCGGCTGAGCCGCAAGGAAATCCAGACCATCCTGCATTCGCTGCGCAATCTCGAGCGAAAAAAACGCCGCAGCGGTGGCAAGGAGAGTGGCAAAAACAGCGATTTGATCGCCACTGCTGGCGAAATTCTCGCCGAGGATGAAAACGGTGATTTCGAACGCGATTCGGCTACCGACGACACGCGAGTGCGCACCGCCGTGTCGTGGCTGGAGGAAGCCGCGCTGCTCACGCGCGAGGAAAACCGGGTGCAGATTTTCCCCTCGTCGCTGCGCATCGCCTCGCTCGACGAAGCGAAGAAGAAACTCGACACGGCGAAAATCCCGGCGGAGTACCGGAACAAGCTGCTGGCCATCGTCGGCGCGCTGATCGGCGCTCCCGCCGATGAAGGCATCTCGACCGACGAACTGATGCTCGTTTCCGGCCTTTCTTCCGATAAAGTCCGCGCCGCGTTCTACGACCTTGAGGCGCTGGGGCTGGCCAGCAACGATACGGCGCTCACCGCCTATGTCCATGTCGGCGTTGAAAGATCGTCGAAGAAACGCTTCGAACAGGCCGCAGCGCTTGAAGCGGCGTTGATCGGCCTGTTGCGCGAGCAGCATCCGGATCTGGGCCGCGGCGAATCGTCCGTCCTGCACCTGCGCCACGCCAACCAGCACCTGAAGGATGCTGGCCACCCGAACGCCCTGCCGGAACGTCTGCGCCAGTTGCTCAGCAGCCTCGCCGCCGATGGCCGCGATCAGGAAGGGGAAGGCGGCCAGGGCAGCCTGAAGCTGCGCCGCGTCGACGCCGAATCGGTGGCCATCGAACTGCAGCGCGAGTGGTCAGCCCTGGAAACCACCGCCCGCCGTCGTCGCGCTGCGGCCGGCTGCCTGCTCGAACACCTGCTCGCCAGCCTGCCACAGAGCGCGCGCGGCAACGATCAACTGGCCGAAACGACGCTGGGGAAACTGCTGGCGGCGCTGGAATCCGATCTGGCACTCAAGTCCGAAAAGACGATCACGCCCAAGTTGCTCGACCGCGCGCTGTTGTGGCTGCACGAACAGGAAATCATCCGGCTGAACAAGGGGCTGGCCGTCTTCCGGCCGGCGATGACGATTCGCCTTGAACCGGACTGGAAGAAGAAATTCACGCCACCGGATTTCGCGCCGCTCAAGCTGCATTACGACGAACAGGTGGTACA
The DNA here is from genome assembly GCF_049316945.1 of Propionivibrio sp. Lineage (GTDB taxonomy): Bacteria > Pseudomonadota > Gammaproteobacteria > Burkholderiales > Rhodocyclaceae > Propionivibrio. The sequence goes on from NZ_JBMOJE010000047.1 coordinate 10,452, forward strand.
GATTCACGTCATGGCCGAATACGTGCAGCGCGGGCTCAAGGCCATGGCCGAAGCGCTGCACCTGACGATGGACTATTTCAGCCTGCAGCGCGACGAGTTCATGCAGCGCTGGCTGCCCGATCGCGACAAGGAACTGGCGCGGCAGACGACGCCGCAATCGTGGCACGACATTGTCGAAGTGCTGAACAACAAGGCGCAACGCGAGATCGTTGCCGACGACCGGGAAAGCACCAACGTTCTCGTACTGGCCGGCCCCGGCTCGGGCAAGACGCGGGTGCTGGTGCACCGCATCGCCTACCTGATTCGCGCCCGCCGCGAGAATCCGCACGGCATCCTGGCGCTGGCCTACAACCGCCACGCCGCGGTGCAGATTCGCCAGCGCCTGGCCGAACTTATCGGCGACGACGCGCGCGGCGTCTCGGTGCTGACGCTCCACGCGCTGGCCATGCGCCTGGTCGGCGCCAGCCTGGAAGCGCGAAACACGAGCGCGGACACCGATCTGTTCAGGCAGATCATCGAGCAGGCAGTTGCTCTGCTCAAAGGCGAAGACCTGCCGCCGGAAGAAGCCGACCAGCAACGCGACCGCCTGCTGGCCGGCTTCCGCTGGATTCTGGTCGACGAGTACCAGGACATTGCGCCGGAACAATACGAACTGATTTCGGCATTGGCCGGGCGCACCCGCAGCGATGAAGACGGTCGCATCAACCTCTTCGCCGTCGGCGACGACGACCAGAACATCTACGCCTTCAACGGCGCCTCGGTCGAATTCATCCGCCGTTTCGAGGCCGACTATGCGGCCAAGCCGGCCTTTTTGACCGACAACTATCGTTCGACGGCGCACATCATCGAAGCCGCGAACCGGATGATCGCCCCAGCCGCGAACCGCATGAAGCAGGCGCAGCCGATCCGCATCAACGCGGCGCGCAAGGGACAGGCCGCCGGCGGCGAATGGGCCAGCATTGATCCGGTCGGCCAGGGGCGTGTGCAGATCCTGGCGGCCGGCGACAACGATCAGACGCAGGCGCTGGCCGTGATCGGCGAATTCGAGCGCATGGCGCAACTGGCGCCGGATTGGGACTGGGCGCGCTGCGCCATCATCGCCCGCCACTGGCGATCGCTCGACCCGGTGCGCAGCTATTGCGAACTGAAGGGCATCCCGGTGCAACAGGCCGATGAAGACAGCAGCGGCTTCTGGAGCCTGCGCGAAACACAGTCGCTGGTCGGCTGGCTGCGGGCACGCGACAGCGGACTGATCGATGTCGCAACGATCCGCCAATGGCTTGAAGCGCAGCCGGAAGGAACGCCAGACGCGCACTGGTGGGACTATCTGCGCGAGGCCATCGCCGAATATGCGCTCGAAGTCGGCGACGCCGAATTGCCGCTCGACCACTTTCTCGACTGGCTGGCCGAATGGGGCCGCGAAGCCCGGCGCCGGCAAACCGGTTTGCTGCTGCTCACCGCGCACAAGGCCAAAGGGCTGGAATTCGACCACGTCGCGGTGCTCGATGGCGACTGGCGGCAGAGCGGCGCCAACGAGGATGCGGACGCCACGCGCCGCCTGTATTACGTGGCCATGACGCGCGCCCGGAAAACGCTGGCGCTGGCCCGTTTCGGGCGCGGCCAGGCCTTGCTCGACGGGTTGCTGGAAACCACTGCCATCCTGCGTCGCCCGGCCATGCCACTGCCAACCCCGCCGCCCGAACTCGCCCGCCGCTATCGGCGGCTTGGCTGGAAGCAGATCGACCTCGACTTTGCCGCGCAGCATCCGCCCGGCCAGGCCATCCATCAGGCCATCGCCGCGCTGGCCGTGGGCAGCCGGATCGAGCTTCGGCAAAGATCGGCCAGCACCTGGCGCCTGTGCGATGCGCAGGGCGTCGACATCGGCTCCCTGTCGCAACACTTCGCGCCGGAACAGAACATGGACTGCATCGAAGCCCGCGTCGCCGCCATCCACGTACGCCGGCCCAGGGACGTGGCCGACCAATACAAATCGCGGATCAACCCGCACTGCGAATCCTGGGAGATGGTCGTTCCTGAACTGGTCTTTGCGCCGCGCAGGTAAGCACATGGCAATTATTCCGCTTGCCTGCAAGCCGCATGCGCAGGCGTTCTACAGACTATGCGCCTGAAGAACCGCGTATTTATTGGCTATCCAGCCTTGCACGTTGCGGATCGCCTATTGGCGCGGCTTCCGACCTTGCAAGACCCGGCGCGACGAACACACGCCGGCTATGGCGCTTGATTTTGAGTTCCCGGCAAGCAAGTCGGCAGTAAAATATTCTGACCAACTCCTAAGGAAACCAACATGACATTTTCCATGTACGACACTTCGGTTCCGGCCTTGAAACGGATGCTGAACAACCTCGCCGCCATTCTCGTGAAAGCGGCAGAGCACGCCGCCAGCAAGAAGATTGATCCGGGCGTATTCATCAACGCACGCCTGTTCCCCGACATGTTCCCGCTGTCCAGGCAAGTCCAGATTGCCACCGACCAGGCCAAAGGCTGCGCGGCGCGCCTGGCCGGCGTCGACATTCCCGGCTTTGCAGATAACGAAGCGACCTTTGACGAGTTGCAGGCGCGTATCGCCAAGACCATCGCCTTTCTGGACAGCTTCAAAGCGCAGCAGATCGATGGCAGCGAGGAGCGCGACATCGTGCTGCAGATTCATGAAAGGAAACTGGAGTTCAAGGGGCAAGCGTATCTGCTCAACTGGGTGCTACCCAATTTCTACTTCCACGTGACCACGGCCTACAACATCCTGCGCCACCATGGCGTCGAAATCGGCAAGAAGGATTTCCTGGGCGGCTGAGAGCCAGTGAAAAAATGCCTTAACATCCACCGCAGAGGTGACCAAAGGGAATGCAGAGCCGCAAAGGCGCAGAGAAAACGCAGAGGAACCCTATTGTTTTAAAGGTTTTCTCTGCGAAACCTCTGCGCCTTTGCGCCTCTGCGGTGGATTCTTGATATTTTCACAAACCCTCAGTCGCCGGACTTCTTCGGCGCATCGACATCGAGCGCCTGCCAGCCTTCGAGACCCATTTCTTCGAGCATTTCGATGTTGCGCTCGAATATCTGGGCCGCCTCCGGGAAGGCCGCCACGGCGCGGTCGATACTTGCCTCGCGGATCAGATGCAAGGTTGGGTAGGGCGAACGATTGGTGAAATTGCCAATGTCGTCGGGCTCGGCGTCCGCAAAGCAGTAGTCGGGATGAAAATTGGCCACCTGCAACTTTCCGGCCAGCCCCTGGGTGCGTACCACCACATCAACCAGGTCGAGAAAATCCGTGAAGTCGTCAAAATCTTCAAGTACAAACGGATGGACGAGCAGCGTGGTTTCCGTTTCCTTGGGCGACACCGACGCCAGATACTGCAGTTCTCGCTCCAGATCAGCGAGCAACGCGTCGCTGTCGGTGGCCTCGCTGACAACATAGCGCACCTGCTTCTTCACATGCACTGACTTGGCGAAAGGGCAGAGATTGAGGCCGATCACTGCGCGCTCAAGCCATTTGCAGGTTGCTGCGACGACTTCATCGACGGTCGGGGATTGCATGCTGTTCATAATGGTTATGCCTGCCAGGGGATTTAACAGCCTGACAGGGTAGCGAAAGGAAGACAAGCTGCCAGGGTTTTTCTAACAAAAGGAAACGGGGCGCGTTTGCGCCCGCTGCCAAGACTTCCCGGTCCTTTCTTATACGGTTATTGATCGTTTTTGACTGTAATAAAGATAGAAATAATCAATTGGATAAATAATTCACACCCACCTAACATTCACTCACCGCATCACTTTATCAACCCGAAACAAAAGGAGTCATCACCATGAAATCGCTGATCAATACCGAAATCATTCCCTTCAAGACCACCGCTTACCACAATGGCAAGTTCGTCCCGGTGTCCGATGCCGACCTGCGCGGCAAATGGTCGGTTGTCTTCTTCTACCCGGCCGACTTCACTTTTGTCTGCCCGACCGAACTGGGCGATGTCGCCGACGAATACGCCGACTTCCAGAAAATGGGCGTCGAGGTGTACTCGGTCTCGACCGACACCCACTTCACGCACAAAGCCTGGCACGACGCATCGGACACGATCAAGAAGATCCAGTACCCGATGCTCGGCGACCCGACTGGCACCATCACCCGCAACTTTGGCGTGATGATCGAGGAAGAAGGCTTGGCGTTGCGCGGCACCTTCGTGATCAATCCCGAGGGTGTCATCAAGGTCTGTGAAATTCACGATCTCGGCATCGGCCGTGACGCCAAGGAACTGAAGCGCAAGATCCAGGCCGCCCAGTACGTCGCCACGCATCCGGGCGAGGTCTGCCCGGCCAAGTGGACGCCGGGTGAAGCCACGCTTTCTCCGTCGCTAGATCTGGTCGGAAAGATTTAACGAAAGTCGTTTAACCACGGCGGCCACGGCGGTCACGGCGAAAAGCCAATCTTCTCTTTCGCTGTGTCGCCGTGCCGCCGTGGTTAATTTTGAAGTTTCAATTGGGAGAACAAAATGCTCGACGACACCATCAAGACTCAACTCAAGGCCTATCTTGAGCGACTTCAGAAGCCGATCGAACTCGTCGCATCGCTCGACGACAGCGACAAGGCGCAGGAAATGCACGCGCTGCTGGAGGATATCGCCCGGCTTTCGGCCAAGGTCAGCGTCCGCAATGACGGCGTCGATGCACGCAAGCCTTCGTTCAACATAGCTCGCCCAGGTCAGCCGGCACGTATCGGTTTTGCCGGCATCCCGATGGGGCATGAATTCACATCCCTGGTGCTGGCGCTGCTGCAGACTGGCGGCCACCCGCCCAAGGTCGAGGCCGAGTTGATCGAGCAGATTCGCGCCATTCCCGGCCGCTTCCACTTCGAAACCTTTATTTCGCTGTCCTGCCATAACTGTCCGGACGTGGTTCAGGCGCTCAACCTGATGGCCGTGCTCAATCCCGGCATCAGTCACACGATGATCGACGGCGCGCTGTATCAGTCTGAAGTCAGCGAACGCAAGATCATGGCCGTGCCGTCCGTCTATCTGAACGGCGAGCCGTTCGGTCAAGGGCGCATGACGCTTGAAGAAATCATCGCCAAGATCGATACCGGCGCCGTGGCCCGCGAAGCCGAGAAACTCGCCGCCAAGGAAACCTTCGACGTACTCATCGTCGGCGGCGGCCCGGCCGGCGCCGCCGCAGCGATCTACGCGGCCCGCAAAGGCGTGCGTACCGGCGTGGTCGCCGAACGCTTCGGCGGGCAGGTGCTCGACACGCTGGCCATTGAGAACTTCATCTCGGTCAAGGAAACCGACGGCCCAAAACTGGCCGCCGGGCTGGAGCAACACGTGCGCGAATACGAGGTCGACATCATGAATTTGCAACGCGCCGAGGCACTGGTGCAAGGCGCGGATGGCCTCACCGAAATCCGTCTGGCCAGCGGTGCGGTGCTCAAGAGCCGTTCGGTGATCATTTCGACCGGAGCGCGCTGGCGCGAAATGAAGGTGCCCGGCGAACAGGAATACCGCGGCCGTGGCGTCGCCTACTGCCCGCACTGCGACGGACCGCTGTTCAAGGGCAAGCGCGTGGCGGTGATCGGTGGCGGCAACTCGGGCGTAGAAGCAGCGATTGACCTCGCCGGAGTCGTCGCGCACGTTACCCTGATCGAATTCGACACCGTGCTGCGCGCCGATGCCGTGTTGCAGAAAAAGCTCTACAGCCTAAACAACGTGACGGTCATCACCAACGCCCTGACCACCGAAGCGACCGGCGATGGCGAGAAGGTGAACGGCCTCGTCTATAAGGATCGGGCCAGCAACGAGGTTCGTACCATCCCGCTCGAAGGAATTTTCGTGCAGATCGGCCTGTTGCCGAATACCGACTGGCTCAAGGGAACGCTTGCGCTCTCTCCACGCGGCGAACTCGAAGTCGATGCGCGCGGCCAGACCTCATTGCCCGGCGTCTTCGCCGCCGGTGACTGCACGACGGTGCCGTACAAGCAGATCATCATCGCCATGGGCGAAGGCGCCAAAGCCTCGCTCAGCGCCTTCGATCATCTGATTCGCAGTTCGGCGCCGGCTTGAGAGGCTGTGAAAAATTCATCCTGAAAACCTCACCTTTGCGGTGAATAACTGAGGTTTTAAGGATAAATAAAACCAATGCTGACCTCTTTTGCTGCTTTTATTCTTCCAGGAACCGGCGTCCCGGCTTAAGCCGTAGGCACTGGCGGCGTTCGAACGTAGAATGTTCGACAGTACATTTCTGGAGATTTCGCACCATGTTCAGCAAAAAACTCATCCTTGCCGTCTGCGCAATTTTTTGCAGTCTTTCAGCCTGGTCCCAGCAGCAAAATCTCTTGATTTACTGTGGCATTACGCAGGTGCGACCGATCACCGAACTGGCACGCCTTTTCGAGGCTAAGGAAAACGTGCGCATCCAGATCGCCCAGGGCGGATCGGAGGATCTCTATCAGAGCGCCAAGAAAAGCCGCCTGGGTGATCTCTACCTGCCCGGTGAGCCGTCTTACCGCGAAAAGCACTTGGCCGAAGGCCTGTTCGGGGAGCACAAGGTGGTCGGCTACAACCAGATGGCCATCATCGTGCAGAAAGGCAACCCCAAGCGCGTCAAGGGCAATCTGAACGAATTGCTGCGCAAGGACCTGACGATCATGATCGGCAACGCCGAGAGCGGAAGCGTGGGGCAGGAAACCAGGACCATGCTTGAAATGGCCGCACTCTATCCCAAGGTGGTGGCCAAGGCGGTCGAACTGATGCCCGATTCCCGGGCCATCAATCTGGCGATGAAACGCGGTGAAGCCGATGCCACATTGAACTGGCGCGCGACATCGTTCTTTCCCGACAACGCGACGCATCTGGAAGCCGTCGATCTTGATGCGAAAATCGCCAAGCCGCAGGCGCTGCTGCTGATTCAACTGACCTTCAGCAAGAATCCCCTGCTGGCACGGAAGTTCGTCGATTTCGTGGCCTCGGAAGAAGGGCAGGCGGTATTCCGCAAGAACGGATTTCTGGACAACAAGAGCGTCAAATAAGCTTTCCGTCGAACCATGGCCAGCCGGGAACTGCAGAGCACCAAGAGAACCAGCACGGCGTTGCTGGTGCTGTTCTTTGCCGGGTTCCTGGCGATTGTCGGCGTCACGGCGCTCATTTCGAGCCTGATCGAGGATTTGAATCGCCAGAGTGTCAATGAGCGTGCCCGGCTGTTCATAGGCGAGCAGATCGTCAACCACATCCGGGATATTCAGAGCCGCATCTATCAATTGGCGCCGACCTCAGGGGGAGCGGGTCAGCAACGGCTGATCAAGGCGATTCTCAACGATGCGGACAAACTGGAAGAACTCCTCTCGGTCTTGCAGAAGGGGGGCAAGGCCAGCCAGAGAATCGCCCTCAACATTGAGGGTCATGATGAAATGGTGCGCGAGGTGGAGTACACGCCGACGGCTGACGATCCCGCGTTTCTCCTCGAAATGATCGAGATTGGCCCGTTTATCGACCAGATACGCAAACTGACCGACGAAATCGCCGCGCTGCTTGTCACCCGCGACAACTGTCCGGCGCAAGATTTTGTTTGTTCGAAGAAAGCCACCGCCGAGGTCAAAGCGCGCTACAAGACCGCCCCCTCTTTCTTCTACCGGCTCAACGAAAACGCCAGTCGCCTGTTCTTCGATAGCGGCAACAACCTGAATCGTCTGGAAGAGCGCCTGTCAAATCAGCAGAAGAATCTGCGCCTGACACAGACCGGCGTGGTGTTGCTCGTCATCTTTTCGGTCATGGGCCTGGGCATCTTTTTCCTGCGACGGATCAACGCGGTGCAGACGCAGTTGCAGCAAGCCAAGGAGCTGGCCGAGGAAGCCAACGTCGCCAAGTCGCAGTTCCTGGCCAACATGAGCCACGAAATCCGCACTCCGCTCAACGGCATCATCGGCATGACCGGACTGGCGCTCGACACCACGCTGGATAGTCAGCAGAGAGAATACCTGGACATCGTCAAGTCTTCATCCGAAGCACTACTGACAGTGATCAACGACATTCTGGATTTTTCCAAGATCGAGGCCGGCAAGCTCAGTGTCGAGAACATCCCGTTCAACCTTCCCGCCTTGCTTGCCGACACGCTGCGAACGCTGGCCTTGCGGGCCAGCGAGAAACACCTGGAACTGGTCTGCGACATCGACCATCAAATACCCCCCCAGCTTCTCGGCGACCCCGGCAGGCTGCGGCAAATCTTGCTGAATCTGCTCGGCAACGCCATCAAATTTACCGGGAAGGGCGAAGTGGTTTTGCGCGCGCAGCGGATGGAGAGTACGCAAGAGGGTCGTTGCCGGATGGGCATTAGCGTCGAGGATACCGGTATCGGTATCGCGTCCGACAAGCTGTCGATGATTTTCGAAGCCTTTGCCCAGGAGGATGCGAGTACCACCCGACGCTATGGCGGAACCGGGCTTGGCCTGTCGATATCAAGCCGGCTCGTGGAGTTGATGGGCGGGAAAATTCGCGCCGAGAGCAAACTGGGCCAAGGCAGCCGCTTTGTCGTTGAGCTTGAATTGCCGGTCGTGGAAGGACAAAAGCCGCCGGAGTCCGGCAGCACCGTCCTGCTGACCGGATGCCGGGCACTGGTCGTCGATGACAACGCCACCAACCGCCTTGTTCTGGGTTCCAGCCTTGCCCAATGGGGCGTGCAAGTCAGCAATGCAGCCTGTGCGACGGAAGCGCTGGAGAAGGTTGCGGAATCAGAACCAGACTCCAGCTTCGACTTCATCCTGCTCGATACGCAAATGCCCGACATGGATGGTTATGCGCTTGCCCGGCACCACAGGGAAGCGGGTGTGCGGAGTACACCGCTGATCATGTTGACCTCCGCCGCCATCCGTGGCGACGCCGAAAAATGCCGTGATCTGGGCGTCAGCGCCTATTTTCCAAAACCGGTCGCGGCGAATGATTTGCATGCGGCAATTTGCCGCTTGCTGGGCAAGATATCGACACAGACTGAAACTGCCGTTCTGCTCACGCGGCACACCCTGCGGGAAGAACGGGCGACGCTGCAAATTCTTCTGGTTGAAGACAACGTCGTCAATCAGAAGCTGGCGGCGACCTTGCTGCGCAAACAGGGGCATCAGGTGACGATCGCAGCGAACGGCCAGGATGCACTCGATATCCTGGCTGCGCAGCCGTTCGACCTGGTCTTCATGGATATGCAGATGCCGGTCATGGGCGGGGTTGAGGCCACCCGGCTGTTCCGTGAGCTGGAAAGGAAGGAAAACCGGCAGCGGACGCCGGTCGTTGCGATGACGGCAAATGCCATGCAGTCCGACCGGGATGAATGCCTGAAAGCCGGCATGGACGATCATATTTCGAAGCCGATCAGTTCAGAGCAACTCAAGGCGTACCTGACAAAGTTTGCTGCCTCACTCCCGGCCATGTCCGGCGCAACTTTGCTCACTGAGGAGCCCTCGCCGCTGCAGATTCCTTCAGGCTATGACTATGCTGCGGCAATCGGCCGTGCCGACCAGGAGATTGTGGAGATCATCGCCGGGCTGTTCATCGAAACAGCACCCGGCCAGCTTTTGCAACTGAGGGAATTGCTGGGAGCCAGCAATATCAGCGAGACCTTGCGCCTGGCGCATACGCTAAAGGGTACCCTGGCAGCGTTCAACGCCGAGCCTGCGGTTCTTCTGGCAGGAGAAATCGAGCAACGCTGCAAACACGGGTCAATGGCGGGATGTCAGCCACTGGCGGTTTTGCTCGAACGGGAAGTGTTGTCGCTCAGCGCCAGCCTGAAACTGCTGGTTTGAAAGCACGGCACTGGCTGGAGAAACACCAGAATCTCCCCTTGAGTTCCAGCCATTTTGGCCCGACAGGCAACGCCTTCCAAGTCCAGCTGCTGGCATGCAATCCGCATGGATAGGCGCTGTACAGGCCATATGCCTGAAGACTGCCATATTCATTGGCTATCCGGCCTTGCACGCTGCAGAACGCCAATTGATGCGGCTTCCAGCGGGGGCGGTACTAATCTATCGAACCAACGCGCCGACTTCAGCGCCGTGAAACCAGCCAGACGCCGCTCAGGACCAGCACGGCACCGGCCATCTGGTACAGCGAGAGCGGTTCGCCGAGCAGCCACCAGCCGAAGAAGATGGTCAGCACCGGCCCCAGCGTGCCGATCAGCACGGCCTTGGCCGAGCCGATGCGGCGGATCGCTGCCGACTGCATGAATACCGGCAGCACCGTCGAGAACAGGGCCATTGCGGCGCCGCAGGCGTAGATCGGCAGCGGTTGAATGAGCGCTGAAAACGGTTGCGCGATGAAGAAGTGCAGTTGCGTTGCCGCCGTCGATACCAGCATGGCCAGCGCCGTGAAGCGTGCCGAGCCGAGGCGCTGGATCATCGGCCCGCTGCCGGCGAGGTAAAAGGCGTAGGACAGCGACGAGGCGAAGATGAAGGCGGCGCCGACCAGGACGGTGGCCATCTCGCCGGCCACTTGCAGGTCATGCGCGAAGGCGAGGCCGATGCCGGCATACGAGAGCAGCAGCGAAACCACTTCACGCCGATGCAGCGTCTTGCCCATGAACAGAACCGTGATCAGGATGGTCAGCGTCGGGTAGGTGAACAGGATCAGGCGCTCCAGCCCGGCGGTGATGTAACGCAGACCAATAAAGTCGAACAGGCTGGCGCCGTAGTAACCGAGCAGGCCAAGCGCAACGAGCATGCCCCAGTCGCGCCGGGTCAATGGCGGTGCGGCGCGGCTGGAAACGAAGCCGATCCAGAGGAAGGCCGGCAGCGAAAAGACCATGCGCAGGGAAAGCAGCGTCACCGGATCGACCGGTGCTGCCGCATAGGCCAGCTTGACGAAAATCGCCTTGAAGGAAAAACCGAGCGCGGCGAGGATGGCCAGCGCCACGCCGAGACGTTCGGCTGACCAGTAGTGCTTCAATTGCTCGAACCGGGCTTGATGACCCCGCGCCAGCGCCACAACCAGCGCCCGCCCCAGAGCACGCCGGCGATCATCATCAGGGTGCCGATATGATGCGCGGTGGCGCCCCAGGCATGGGCGTTCTTGATGGCGCCAAGTCGTCCGAGCAAATAGATCCAGTCATGCGGGCCGTCTTCACCGGTATGGCCGCCGAGGAGGATCAGTTGCGGATTGAGCGAATCCCAGATGTAGGGCGCCACATCGACCAGGCTGGCGCCTGCCCACCACAGACAGATGGCCGCGCCGAAAGCGTCACGCTGGCGCCACAGGAAGGCGGCGCCAATGCCAAGCGGCAAGGCCACCTGAAACAGGCTGCCACCGAGAATGGCCAGAAACTCGCCAAATGGCATGAAGAACACATGGCCCGCCTCGTGGATCGGCAGCACGATGTTGTGCATGAACGAGCCGCCGATCTCGCCCTCGCCGTAATCCATCGCTGCCAGGCGAATGCCCCAGAGCGCCACAAAAACCAGCGCGATGGCACGACCGTAGTAACTGAGCGAATCGGGAGCCTCAGCCGGAACAACCAAGGGGTGGATTTCTTCGGGCGGAAGCGCCTCCGCCACTACGTTCCACTTGTGGAACCAGATGCCGCATCGGGGGCAATCGGATTCCTCGGCCCGAGGCGGATCAAAACGTGCGTCGCACTTCGGGCAGCGGTAGATCACGGTCATAAGTGAGTTGAAGACACAGGTTGTTTAGAAACACCGCTTTGCATCGTCATTCCGGGCTTGACCCGGAATCCAGAGGGGCACAACTGGATTCCGGGTCAAGCCCGGAATGACGGAATTTTTTAGGTGCCGGCCTGTTAGCGGCGGCGAGAACCGCCGAGAATCGAGCCGAGCACGCCGCGAATGATTTCCCGTCCGACTTGCGAGCCGATGGCGCGGGCGGCGCTCTTGGCCGCCGCTTCCATAACCGAATCGCCGCCCTTGTTGCGTCCGCCGCTGCCGGAACTACCGCCAAGGAGGTCGCCTAATCCACCTAATCCGCCGAACCAGCCGCCGCCGGAAGCCGGTGCCGACTCTGCAGTTGGTAACGGCATTGGAGCCGGTGTCGGAACTGCGCTGGCCTGCGGCTTGCCTTTAAGCTTCTCGTAAGCCGACTCACGATCCAGCGTTTTTTCGTAAACGCCATAGACCAGCGAGGCCTTGATCACGGCTTGCCGCTCCTCTGCCGTCAGCGGCCCGATGCGTGAGGCCGGGGGCAGGATGAAAACGCGCTCGACCACATTCGGCCTGCCCTTTTCGTCGAGAAAGGAAACCAGCGCTTCGCCAACGCCGAGTTCGGTAATCACCGCCGCCGCGTCGAAGGCGGGATTGGGGCGCAGGGTATCGGCAGCCGTTTTCACTGCCTTCTGGTCGCGTGGCGTAAAGGCGCGCAGCGCATGCTGCACGCGGTTGCCAAGTTGGCCGAGCACGCTGTCGGGAATGTCCAGCGGGTTCTGCGTCACGAAATAGACGCCGACGCCCTTCGAGCGGATCAGCCGCACCACCTGTTCGATCTTCTCGAGCAGCGCCGGTGGCGCTTCGTTGAACAGCAGGTGCGCCTCGTCGAAGAAAAACACCAGTTTCGGCTTGTCCACATCGCCGACTTCGGGCAACTGCTCGAACAGCTCGGACAGCAGCCAGAGCAGGAAGGTCGAGTACAGGCGCGGCGACGACATCAGCTTGTCGGCAGCGAGAATATTGACCACACCTTGGCCGTTGTCGGTCTGCATCAGATCGTTGATGTCGAGCATCGGCTCGCCGAAAAAGGCCTCGCCGCCCTGCTCGCCCAGCGTCAGCAAACCACGCTGGATGGCGCCGATGGACGCCGCCGAGACATTGCCGTATTCGGTGGTAAAGGATTTGGCGTTCTCGCCAACGTGCTGCACCATGGCGCGCAGATCCTTGAGGTCGAGCAGCAGCAGGCCGTTGTCGTCGGCGATCTTGAACACCAGTTGCAGCACGCCGGCCTGCGTATCGTTGAGGTTGAGCAAGCGCGCCAGCAGGATTGGCCCCATGTCCGAAATCGTGGCCCGTACCGGATGCCCCTGCTCGCCGGTCACATCCCAGAAAGCAGTCGGGAATCTGGTCGGCAGCCAGTCGCTGACCGCCAGCGATTCGAGCCGCTGCTTGAGCTTGGGGCTCTCGATGCCGGGAGCCGCCAGGCCGGAAAGGTCGCCTTTGACGTCGGACATGAACACCGGCACGCCGATGCTGGAAAAGCGTTCGGCCAGCACTTGCAGGGTAATCGTCTTGCCGGTTCCGGTGGCGCCGGTAATCAGCCCATGGCGGTTGGCCAGCGCCGGCAACAGCGCCGCTTCGGTATTATTTTGCCTGGCAACGATAAGGGGTTCGGTCATGAGTCACTCCGTTAAAAAGGGGCGGTCGAGAGATGTTAAAATGTGCGGCTTGATTATCCTAGAAAAAGCAATTGACCACAGCGAACACGGCGAACACAGCGGAAAAACAATGACTTGCAATGTTTGGATGAATCCCCCTTTGGGTGATCCACGAAATCCCGAAAAAAACTGAACGTCCAAGAGTATTTGCTTCGCAGTAGCTTTTCGTTGTGCCCGCCGTGTCGCCGTGGTTTGAATTACGGTTTCTAGAATTACCAACCGATTTTATCAACTATCTGCAGCAGTCTTCGATGTTCCGAGGTCTGCCGTAAACGCTGGACAGAGAAGAGGTTAGCATGGCCGGACATTCGAAATGGGCAAACATCCAGCACCGTAAAGGGCGCCAGGATGAGAAGCGCGGCGCAACGTTCTCCAAGATCGCCAAGGAAATCACCGTGGCCGCCAAGATGGGCGGCGGCGATGCCGGGTTCAACCCGCGCTTGCGTCTGGCAATCGACAAGGGCAAGGGCGTCAACATGCCCAAGGACAAGATCGACAACGCCATCAAGAAGGGCACCGGCGAACTCGAAGGCGTCGATTACATCGAGATCCGCTACGAAGGCTATGGCATCGGTGGTGCCGCCGTGATGGTCGACTGCCTGACCGACAACCGCACGCGCACCGTCGCCGAAGTCCGCCACGCCTTCAACAAGTACGGCGGCAATATGGGTACCGACGGCTGCGTGGCCTTTCAGTTTACTCATTGCGGCCAGCTGCTGTTTGCGCCCGGCACCGATGAAGCCAGGCTGATGGACGCCGCCATCGAGGCCGGCGCCGATGACGTGCTGACCAACGACGACGGCTCGATCGAAGTCATCACCCCGCCCAACGACTACCTGAGCGTCAAGGAAGCCCTTGAAGCCGCCGGCTTTAGCGCCGAGTTCGGGCAAGTGACGATGAAGGCCGAGAACGAAACCGAACTGACCGGCAATGACGCGGATCGTATGCAGAAGCTGATCGACGTGCTCGAAAGCCTCGACGATGTGCAAGAGGTTTACACCAATGTGGTGATCGACGAGTAGTTCGTCGAACCACCCATGAACGGTGCTGCGGCACCGTTTTTTCGTTCAATTCCAGCACCGGAAACCTTCGCCATGCACTCGCCAACCAGCCGTTACACCTTGCAGGATATTGAGAATTTTTTTGAGAAAGACGTGATGCAAGACGCCATTTTCGAAATCCCGAAAATCGCCAAGGCTGAAATGGAAGGCAATCATATCTGGTGCGAAATCCGCAAGTCGGGTTTTCGCAACATTGAGGTCGACATCTATTTTGGCGAAACTTCGGCCCATGGCCCGTCCAGGCTGACCATCGACAGCATCTGCACTTGTCCTGAAGAGGAATACTGCAAGCACGCCGCCGCCGTGCTGCTCCACATGCTCGAACAACGTGGCGGGTCGGCGGCCCTGTGGGACGCCTCGCCCGCATCAAACTCGGTGCCCTCGCCGAACCGCTGGGCGCTGACACAGTGGGTGGACACCCTGCGCCAGGCCAGCCTGACTGCCGCCAAAAAGCCGAAAACCAAAGCCAAAGCCAAGGCCACGCAGGCGATTTATTACCTCGTCGGCTACTCGGGCTACTATGGGGATTTTTCCATCAGGACGATCAAGGGCCGCATCGACCCTGCCGCGCCGCTAAAGCGCAGCACGTCGGATTGGTGCAATGCCGAGCGCGCCCTGCTGGCACCGCCACTGTTCACAGACGACAGCGACCTAGACATTTTCCGCCTGATGCTGAAGGTCTGCGGCAAAGGCCAGCTCGGCGACTGCGCTCCGCTGGCCGGCAAGAATGGCGCATCGCTGTTGGCGGCGGCGCTGGCCAGCGGTCGCTGTTATTTCTGCGCGGAGGTGAGCGCACCGCACACCGGCGCACTCATTCCGCTACGCAGCGGCCCCGCCCGCCCCGGCGAGATCACCTGGCAAGCCAACAGGCGCCAGCAGATCGTCCCGCGCCTCCTCACCCAGCCGCCGTCGAGCACCCTGCTCCTTTTCGAACCGCCATGCTACATCGACCCGGAAACCGGCGAAGCCGGCACGGTCGAAACTAAAACCGCTCCGGCCCTGCTGTACGCCCTGTTCCGGCTGCCGCCGCTCGATCCCGGCGACTTGCCGCTGGTCACCAGCGCGCTGGCCGAAATCGCCCCCGACATTCCGCCGCCCAACACCGACGCCGTCAGCCACCTGCGCCAGATCGACGAACCTTTGCACGCCATCGTCACCCTGCACACGCTGCGTTGCTGGGCGGTCTACAAGCATCGCAAGTACGCCGGCACCTTCAATAATGGCTATTACGACTACGCCGAAATCGATTTTGCTTACGGCGAGGCGAAGATGTCGGCGCACGACCCGCAGGACTACGTCACCGTCAACGGCGGCGAAACCGTTCGT
This sequence comes from Propionivibrio sp., assembly GCF_049316945.1. Classification (GTDB taxonomy): domain Bacteria; phylum Pseudomonadota; class Gammaproteobacteria; order Burkholderiales; family Rhodocyclaceae; genus Propionivibrio. Next base: position 26,180 of record NZ_JBMOJE010000047.1, read on the forward strand.
GTACTACGCAAGCCCGAGCAGGAAAAAGCGCAACTGGCCTTTCTCGTCAGCCTTGGTTTCATGCCGATCTCGCCGGGCTGGGTTTCCGTTTCCGGCGGTTTTGCCAAGGCCGCCTACGGGCTGGAAAGCGAAGCCGTCTGGGCCGGATTCTCCGCCGAACTGGCGCCCAGGCTGCGCGCGGCCGGCTGGCAGGTGGTGATTCCCGGCGAGTTTCGCCACCATGTGCTGACCGTCGAATCCTGGGAGGCTGAACTCTCGGAGACTGAAAACGGCTGGTTCGGGCTGGACATGGGCATCGTCGTGGACGGCCAGCGCCTGCCGCTGGCGCCACTGCTGCACAGCCTGTTTCGCAGCGACGGGCGCTGGCTCGACGGCGAACGCATTGCGCACATTGCCGACGACGAACTTATCGAGTTGCAAGGCCCGCAAGGCGGGCGCCTGCGCATTGTCGCCGAACGTATCAAACCGCTGGCGCGTACGCTGATCGACCTGTTCGACGGCCCGTCCGGAGAACAAACACTGCGTTTGCCACGTGCCGATGCGGCGCGCCTGACCGCGCTCGGCGATCTGCCGGGGTGGACGGTCCACGGTACGCACGCCGCCAGCGAACTGGCTCGCCGCCTGCAAGGCGCCGGCGGCACGCACACGGCGAGCGCACCGCAAGGCCTGGCGATGACGTTGCGCCCCTATCAGCTCGATGGGCTTGGCTGGCTGCAGTATCTGCGCGAGAACGAACTCGGCGGCATTCTGGCCGACGACATGGGGCTCGGCAAAACGGCGCAAACGCTCGCCCACTTGCTGATCGAGAAGGAAGCCGGCCGCCTCGACAAGCCGGCGCTGGTGATCATGCCGACCTCGCTGATCTTCAACTGGAAGCGCGAAGCCGAACGTTTCGCCCCCGGCTTGTCGGTGCTCTCGCTGCACGGCCCGAGCCGCGCCGAACGTTTTGCGGCGATCCCGGAACATGACGTCTGCCTGACCACCTACCCGCTGCTCTGGCGCGACCAGGAAATCCTCGGCGCACAGGATTATCATTTGCTGATTCTCGACGAAGCGCAACTGATCAAGAATTCCGCCAGCCAGGCGGCGCAGGTGGTGCGCCAGTTCCGCGCCGCACATCGCCTGTGCCTGACCGGAACGCCGCTGGAAAACCACCTCGGCGAACTGTGGGGGCTGTTCGACTTCCTGATGCCCGGTTTTCTTGGCGACAGCAAACACTTCACCAGCACCTGGCGCACACCGATCGAAAAGCAGGGCAGCAATTTGCGCCGGACGCTGCTGGCGCGCCGCATCAAACCCTTCATGCTGCGTCGCAAGAAGGACGAAGTGGCCAAGGAGTTGCCGGAAAAAACCATCATCGTGCGCACCGTCGAGCTCGACGGCGGCCAGCGCGACCTGTACGAAACGGTGCGCAGCGCGATGGATGCCCGGGTGCGCGAGGAGATTGCCAGCAAAGGCTTTGCGCGCAGCCAGATCGTCATCCTCGACGCCCTGCTCAAGCTGCGCCAAGTCTGCTGCGACCCGCGCCTGGTCAAGATCGACGCCGCCAAAAAGGTCAAGGAACGGGCCAAGCTCGATCTGCTGATGGACATGCTGCCGGAGATGGTCGAAGAAGGCCGGCGCGTCCTGCTCTTCTCGCAATTCACCTCGATGCTCGACCTGATCGCCGAGCAACTGACGGCACGCAAGATCGAATTCGTCACCCTGACCGGCAGCACCACCGACCGCGAAACGCCGATCCGCCGCTTCCAGGCCGAAGAGGTTCAGATTTTCCTGATCAGCCTGAAAGCCGGCGGCACCGGCCTCAACCTGACCGCCGCCGATACCGTCATCCACTACGACCCGTGGTGGAACCCGGCGGTCGAGAACCAGGCCACCGACCGCGCCCACCGCCTTGGCCAGACCAAGAAAGTCTTCGTCTACAAACTCGTCGTGGCCGGCAGCATCGAGGAAAAAATCCTCGCCTTGCAGGAGAAAAAGGCCGAACTGGCCGCCGGAATCCTCTCGGAAGATCACGAGGGCAGCGTCAAGTTCAGCGACTCCGACCTCGCCGCGCTGCTCGAACCGATTCCGGACAAGGGCGCTTGAACGGTGCAAAATGCATTTTCAACTTAGAAAAGGCAGTTGACCACGGCGAACACGGCGAACACAGAGGAAAAACAATGAGTTGCAATGTTTTCATGATTCACCCTTTAGATGAATCATGAAATCCTGAAAAACTGAGGCTTTTCGCTGTGCCCGCCGTGTCGCCGTGGTTTGATCTGCGGCTTTCAGGTTCATTCAACCTGCCACATCAACAAGGAAACTCCATGAACACGACTTTATTTGTAATCGCCACCATCACCGCCAAACCCGATCAAGCTCAACCGGTGCGTGCCGCCATCGATCTGATCGTGCCGCCGACGCGGGCTGAAGATGGCTGCATACGTTATGACTTCCTGGTCGACAACAACAATGACCATCGATTTGTGATTCAGGAGCAATGGCGGAACAAGGCGGCGCTTGAGGCGCACATGCTCACGGCGCATTTCAAGGCGCTTGTCGAAAGCATTGGGTCATTGGCCGCTATCGAGATTTCCGAGTTGAGTTTGCTGGTTTGAATCGCGGCGCCTATCTGCGCACCGGGCTTGCAGAGCTACCGCCCTACAATGCCCGTCAATAGGCGATCACAGGATGTAATGTTTAAAGAACCGCATGGATATTGGCTTTCACGGCATCACACATCAAGATGCCCGTACTGCGCGCCTTGCAGGCCGGCCCCAAACAAGGAATGGCCAGGCTTGGGTAAGACATACGCACTATCACGGCTGAGAGCCTGTGAAAAAATCAAAAATCCACCGCAAAGCCGCAAAGCCGCAAAGCCGCAAAGGGGCAAAGAAAACGCGAAGGAACCCGCTTGTTTGCAAAGGGTTTTCTTTGCGAAACCTTTGCTCCTTTGCGCCTCTGCGGTGGGGGCTAGGTATTTTTTCACAGCCTCTGAGTACACGCCATCCCCGTAATCAAATGTGACAAAGTATTTCCGCCGTCAGACGAAACGCCGTCTCGCACGTTGATTGGTTCTACAGGCAGATTGAATGCCTGTTTGAACAAACTGGACGGAAAAAATGCACAACTCGCTTTCCCCCCCGCGCCTCTGGCGCAGCTTGCTTGCCCTGCTGGCTGGCGTTCTTTTTTTTGCCGTGCCGGCCCAGGCTGATCCGGCCGGCCGCATTGGCCGCATCGCCTGGTTGTCAGGCGACGTAAATCTGTACAACCCGGGCACTGGCGAGTCGTACAGCGCTCCGCTCAACCAGCCGCTGACCAGCGGCGACATCCTGAGCATCGATGCCAACTCCCGTGCCGAGATACAGATCGGCTCGATGACCGTACGCCTCGACATGGGTAGCGTTCTGGAACTTGACCGGATCGACGATGAGCAGGTTCGCCTTTTTCTGAACTCGGGCCGGGCCATCGTCAACTTGCCATCGCGTGAGGCCGTGGGCGACTTCGAACTGGGCACCCGCATCGGCCAATTCAGCGCACGCGACACCGGGATCTACCGCTTCGACGCCGAATCCAACAGCGCCAGCGGCACGGCGTACTACGGCCGCCTGCATTTCGAGGCCAGCGACAGCGCACTCGATATCGCCGCCGGTCAAAGTGCCGCATTCTGGAATGCGGGGCAGACACGCTATCGCCTGACGACCGCCATCAATGACGACTTCACCCAGTGGAGCGCCGCACGCGACCAGCGCCGGACATCGAACAACTACGCGCGCTACGTCTCTCCCGAAATGACCGGCGCCGAAGACCTCGATGCCTACGGCAACTGGTCGGAGAACCCCGAATACGGCGCCATCTGGACTCCGCGCGCCGTTGCCGCCGACTGGGCGCCGTACCGTAGCGGTCACTGGGTCTGGATTGCGCCCTGGGGCTGGAACTGGGTGGGCGATGAGCCGTGGGGCTTTGCGCCCTTCCACTACGGTCGCTGGGTGCAGCATCGCGGCGCGTGGGGCTGGGTTCCGGGCACGCGCATTGCACGACCGGTATATGCACCAGCCATGGTGGCCTGGATTGGAACCCCCGGCCTGGCCCCATCGTTGGCCATCGGCGCGCGGCCAACGGTGGGCTGGTTCCCGCTCGCCCCGCACGAGGTCTATATACCGGCCTATCGCAGCAGCCCGAACCATATACGCAGCATCAACAGTTCGCACGTTCCGCACATCGCCAACGTGAACATCATTGCCAGCAACCCGCAGGCCGTGATTCAGCAAACGCGTTACGCTCACCGCGAACTGCCGCAGGCGGTGACGGTAGTGCCTGCCGATGTTGTTACGCACCGCCGTCCGGTCGCCCGTGAGGTAATTTCTCACAGAGATCAGCGTGGCATGCGTGATCAACCTGTCCAGGCCGCCGCTCCGGTTTCAGTACCGCAGACCGAAACACGAGGCCGGCAGGAGCGCCAGGATCGCCCAAGCCAACCCTCTGCCCGGCCGGGGCGTGAGCCACAAGCGCCGGCTGTTGCTCCGCAACGGAACGAACGGCCGGTGCCTGAGAGTGCCCACGCAGTACCTTCGCCAAGATCCGAGCCGGTTGAATCTCGCCGTCAGGAAAGTGCCGTCCCGCTTCCAGTTCAGGTCGAACGACGGAACCCGCAGGATCGACCAAGCCAGCCTTTTGGTCGTCGCGAGCGGGAGCAACCAGAACCGACGGTGGCCACTCCGGCCACGCCAAGAAACCGGGATGCCGCCATTCCTCAGACACTGGCGCCAGCACCACAAGCCCCGGTGGCCGTTCCGCAACGAATGGAAAAGCCAGTGCCTGAGAGCGTCCGCGCAGTACCTCCGCCCAGATCCGAGCCGGTTGAATCTCGCCGTCAGGAAAGTGCCGCCCCGATTTCAACTCAGGTCGAACGACGGAACCCGCAGGATCGCGCAAGCCAGCCTTTTGCTCGCCGCGATCGGGAGCAATCAGAGCCGAGGGTGGCCACTCCGGCGGCACCAAGAAACCGGGAAGCCGTCATTCCTCAGGCAGTGGCACCAGTGCCACAAGCCCCGGCGGTCGTGCCGCATCGTATGGAAAGGTCAATGCCTGAAACCGTGCGGCCGACGCCACAGGCCAGGCCCGAGCCGGCACCGCAGCAGGTGATTCGACCGGCCCCGGCCGTACGTGTTGAAGCGCCGCCACCGGTTGTGCGCGAAACACGCCGTGAAGCTCCGCGAGAAGTCAGTCGCCCGGCCGAACCACGCCCCGAGGCAAGAACGCAGCGCGCCGACGATCGCCAGCGCCCGGCTCCGGAAGAAAAATCGCCGCAGCGACATGGTCGGGGCGACGAGGAAAAACGCTGAAGCAGGCCAGCGACGACCTGAAGGACGATAACTTCACCTGAGAGGTTGTGAAAATATCAAAAATCCACCGCAAAGCCGCAAAGGAGCAAAGAAAACGCAGAGGAGCCCCATTGTTTTTTTTTAAAGGTTTTCTCTGCGAAACCTCTGCGTCTTTGCGTCTCTGCGGTGGGTGTTCCGGCATTTTTTCACATACTCTGAGGGCGGCTCTCGTCAACCGCCTTGAGCACGGCGTGGCCGTCAGCCAGAAAATGTGCAATTTCACGGCCCCCTACGTTCCGCCACTTCATTTATGAAGGCCTGCAAGGCTTCAATCTGCAGCGGTTTGTAATGCACCGCGATGCCCCGGTCGGCCATGCTGCGGATCAGCGCCGGATCGGTATCACCAGTTAACAGGAGCGCCGGCAGGTCGTCGCCAAAAATCTTCCTGGCCGCCTCGATCACGTCGAATCCGGTTTCGCTGTCAGCCAGACGATAATCCGAGATCACGATATCCGGTCGACGCCCGCCCAGGCGGCCGACGAATTCCGCGCCGGTCGTTGCCGCCACCACGTCATGGCCGGCATTCTCCAGTGCAAGAACCAGCGCCTGAAGTACTTCAGCATTGTCTTCAACCACACCGATCCGGAGCACTCTGGGGGCTGTTCGACGGGGCAAAATCTGCGTCGGAGCAACCGCCCGGCCCGGCGGGAGTTCTATGGCGAACATCGAGCCACGACCTGGCCGTGAGCGCAGGCGGATCTGCAGGCCGAGCAATTTCGCCGTCTTGGCCACGATCGCCAGACCCAGGCCGCTGCCCCGGTTTCGCGCAGCATCCCCGAGTTGCCTGAACTCTTCAAAAACAAGCTCGGTCTGGTCCTTGGCAATGCCGATGCCGGTATCCCAGACTTCAACCCACTGCTTGCCTTGATGGCGCCGGCAGGCGACCAGCACGCCGCCCTGCCTGGTGTAGTGAATGGCATTGTCCACCAGGTTGCCGATTACGCGGATCGCCAACTTCAGATCGGTACGGGCAAACGCGCCGGAGAATCGAAAGCGCAGGCGCAGACCTTTTTCTCGGGCCGGCCCGGAATAGACGGAAAAGAGGATGTCGAGCAGATCATCAATGGCAAAGTCGGACGGCGTGGGGATGACCACGCCGGCGTCCAGTTTGCTCACGTCGAGCAGATCGGTCAGCAGACTGGACAGGCTGTCGGCGCACAACTGGATGCGCCCCACCAGTTCGACGCTGTCCGGCGAAATCTTGCTCTTCAGCACGCCGACATAGAGCGAGAGCGCCGCGAGAGGCTGGCGCAGGTCGTGGCTGGCCGCAGCCAGGAAGCGCGACTTCGAGTGATTGGCCGTTTCCGCCTGTTGCCGTGCCGCGCTCAGTTCGACGGTGCGCGCTTGCACCAGTTCTTCGAGGTGGTGCCGGTGCTGTTCGAGTTCGGCTTTCGCCTGCTTGCGCAGGTCAATGTCCTCGACCACGGCAATCAGTATGCCGGGCAAAGCGTCGCTGATTCTGACCAGGGCGGCAGTGGCCCGGATCCAGACCAGACTGCCGTCCTTGCGCACATAACGCTTCTCGGTCGAATAGGACTGAATCTCGCCCGCCTGCAACCGGCGCACGGTTTCCACGCTCGCCTCCAGGTCATCCGCGAAGGTGATGCCCTGGAAGGTGAGCGCCATCAGTTCAGCTTGGGTATAGCCGACCATCGCGCACAGCCGGCGGTTGACCTTGAGCCAGCGGCCATCGCTAGCCACCATGCCGATGCCCATGGCCGCCTGTTCAAAGGTGGCCTGGAAGAGCGCTTCGCTGGTGCTCAGCGCCTGCTGGGCAAGCACTTGCCGGGTGATGTCCTGGACCGTGCCGACGCCCGATTCAGGATGGCCCTGGGCGTCGAAGTCGAGCACGGCCTGCTGGCGCACCCACTTGACCTGTTCGCCGACCGCGATGCGATGGGTGATGTCGTAGCCAGACCCCATCAGGGCGGCTTGCCAGGCGGCATTGACCGCCACGCGATCCTCGGGGTGGACTATAGACAGAAAGCCATCATAGGAAAGCGCTGCGTTTTTGGTCAGGCCGAAAATCCGGTACGTTTCGTCCGACCATTCAAGCTTGTTGCGGATCAGATCGAAATGCCAGCTCCCGATATGGGCAACCTGCTGCGCATTGTTGAAGCGGTCCTCGCTCAGCCTGAGCATTTGCTCGCGCGTCTCGCCGTGTGCCAGCAGGCGCAGCAGAAAACCGCCGACCAGCAGCGACAGGAACAGGTAGCCGAAATCCATGGCTGCGGTCTGGTACGCCTCGGCACGCCAGTTGCTCAGGTAGTCGTCGCTGGCCAGGCCGACAAGAACGATCATCGGTGCATTGCCCAGACGATTGAAAGTGATGGTGCGCAGCACGCCGTCCGAATTAACCAGACTAAAGTAGGTCGCCGAGTCAACGCCGGAGGCGGCGAGCTGCTGGAGCTTGGTCGATACGAAACTATCGCCGACCTGTCCGCCCGGCAGGTCGGTGATCGGCGGGGAGCGGGCAATCAGACCGAGACCGGCATCGCGCAAGGCGATTGCGCCGCCCTGATCGAGATCGAAGCCGGACAGCAGCCGGGTGAAATAGTCGACGGTGATCGAAGCGGAAATGATCCCGGCAAAGCGTCCGTCGGCATGGTTGTAGCGTCGAGCGAAGCCGACGATGTGCTGCTTGGTGATGCGCCCCATGCGCGGCCCGGAAATCTGCAGGGCGCCGTCGGCATGGTCGCGCAAGTAGATGAAATACTCGCGGTCAGCCCAGCTAAGGCGGTCATTCTTGTTCACCTCTTTGCCAAGGATGATCAGGCCCTCGGCATTCGCTACGCGAAAAGTATCGACCTCGGGCAAGCGCTGCTCCTGCGTGCTCAGGTACGCCGTCATGGCCTGTTCATCGATGCCTTTGCTGGCGAGCAGACGTTCGAGTTCGTCGGCTACCGAGCGCAAGGCCAGATCGACTTTTTCGATGCGGCTGGAAAGGTTTTGCTCAACCGCGCTGGCGATGTTCTGGCTCAGCGTCCGGGCGCGCAGTTCGTATTGCTGCCGGCTGTGCAGCAAAAAATACCAGGAAAGCCCGAACACGGCGACGTTGCTGATGACCAGAATCAGGATCACCAGTCCGCGCAAATGCCGCGATGACATCGTTGGCAATCCGGTTTCCGGAAGCGGCGTGGCGGGATGTCCAAAGATAGTCACTGCACGTCTCCTCGAGGTTCTCATCGTCCGGCAAGATTTGTTGCGTATGCGCCACCACGGTGCGAAAGAAGGCACTTCCGTACGTTATGCGGACAAGGTATCACGAGGCGTTGTTGAATAAATCGAAAATATCGGCCATCAGTCGGTAAATTGGCATGATGGGGATCGATTTCTCCGCCAAAGACAGCCTGTGCCCTACAAACATAACGAGAATCGCCGCCACAAATTCACCAAGCCCAATTGCAAGGCGACCAACTGGCCCGAATACAACGAGGCATTGCGTCGACGCGGCGACATCACGATCTGGTTTTCGGCAGAGGCCGTCAATCAATGGCGTCCAGCCAAGACAGGTCGATGGGAGACGATAATATTCAGACTTCCTGATCCAGTCCGTATTTATTCAGTATTTATAGGAAATTAGTTT